>NZ_JAYRTX010000096.1:0-13329 GCF_041919395.1 Albidovulum sp. | reverse complement strand
TCTTCCGCATCGGTGACGCGGTGGCCGCGCGCAATACCCACGCGGCGATCTACGATGCCCTCAGGCTCGTCAAGGACCTCTAGGGCCGGCGCCTTCGCCGCGGCCTCGCAGGGGGCGCGGGGGCGCCTCTGCCCCCCGACCGATCCCGATCGGCCCCGGCGGTGCAGCCGGTGCGGGTTCTTCCTCTGCCCGCGCCGGAACGGCAGGAACTTCCCGGCGGAAAATCCCTATCTCGAACGACATCATTCCCGTATGGGCGCGGTTCTCGATCGCGCCGGCGTTCGCGGGAGCCATGGAGCGGAAGAACCGGTGAAACGCGCTCTTGCCCGCGGGAGGAATACTCGACCGACAGATAACTTCAGATTATGGACAGGTCATCCATAGAGGAGACCGTCGATGCCATCCCTGCGCCGCAGCATCCCGTCGATGAACGCGCTGGCCACCTTCGAGGCAGCGGCGCGGCACGGCAGCTTCACCCAGGCGGCGGCCGAACTCGGCGTGACCCAGGCAGCGGTCAGCCGGCAGATCAAGCTCCTCGAGGACGATCTCAACACCCCGCTCTTCGTCCGCGCACACCGGCGCGTCACGCTCACGGCCGGCGGCGCGGCCCTTGCTGGGGCGGTCTCGGGGGCGTTCGCCAGCATGGCGGAGATGATCGAGACGATCCGCCAGCCGCATCCGGCCAATACCGTGACCATCGGTGCCACGCTGGCCTTCAGCCACTTCTGGATCCTGCCGCGCCTGTCGGAGTTCCGCGCCGCGCATCCCGAGATCAAGCTCAAGCTCGTCGCCGACGACAGCGCCATCGATCTCAGGCGCGACCGGCTCGATGCGGTGATCCGGTTCGGGAAGGCGCCCTTCCCGGATGGCCGCAGCCTCGCGAGCCATTCCGACGAGGTCTTTCCCGTCTGCAGCCCGAAGCTCCTCGACCGGCTCGGACTCGACCCGAAGGCGGTCGACCTCCATCAGCTGCCGCTCATCGCTTCCGACACGGTGAACCCGAGCTGGCTGACCTGGCGGACCTGGGCCCGGGCCGCCGGACTCGGTGCCGCGCTCGGCCGGGCCCCGGAGCTGAGCCGGCTGCGCTTCAACCACTACACCGACACGATCGAGGCGGCAGTGAACGGCGAGGGCGTCGCGCTCGGCTGGTCCACGCTGCTGGCGGGCCACCTGGCGGAGGGACGGCTGGTCCGGCTCGGCGCGGGAAGTGTTGTCACCGAAGAGCAGTACCACGTCGTCGTTCCCGCCGGGCGGGAGCGTTCGGCGGCAACGGAGGTCTTTCTCGACTGGATCGTCGGAAAGTTCGGGCCCGCGGAGCCTTCGCACCCCCGGTGAGGGCGATGCCGGCAGCGGTTTGAGAGGGTGGCGGCACCACCGGACCGCAAGCTGCGGCGGTCCGTTTCCTCTCCCGGCGACGCTCCCCGCCCCCGGAACGCTCCTGAAATCCGGTTGACCGGGCTATCTCCCTGTCGGGACGGAAAACCGACGCGAAACCGAAGGTTGCGGGGTGCGGTTCGCGCCGGTCAGTCCTCGCCGGTCAGTCCGCCGCGCGACGCCGCAGCCAGCGCCAGAGATAGATCAGCGGCCAGCGCAGGATCGAGGCGCCGGCGGCGAGCACCATCAGGCCGGTCCAAGGGCCGTTCTCGTAGGTCACCCAGCCGAGAATCGGAATTCCGGCGGCGATCAGCCCGTAGGCCGCGCGCCAGTGGCGATCACGGGAGGGCAGCATCGCGATCAGCGTCGCGGTGACGGCCCAGAGGCAGGCGGCGAGGATCGAGCCGCTCATCGCGCCTGGTCTTTCCCCAGAAGGCGTTTTGCGAAATATCCCAAGGGCTTGCGGAACATCGAGACGAAGGCCGCCAGCGCGGCCACACCGATCCAGGGGCTCACGGCGCGCGAGAGCCAGACGATCAGCAGCAGCGCTGACGCAACGAGCGGCAGGCCGACAATCCGCTGGAACCGCATCGGCAGGAAGGCCACGGCGGTCGCCGCGACAACCCAGAGACAGGCCGCGACAATGGGCGCCGTCACCGGTTCACCCCTTTCCGGCCAGGCGGGCCGGCAGGGCGTTGGCCCAGGCGGATATGGTGCCCGCACCGAGGCAGACCACCATGTCTCCGGGCCGCGCCTGTTCCCGGACCAGTCGTTCGAGATCGGCTTCGCTGAGGATCGCGCGGGCGTGGCGGTGGCCGTGGGCGATCAGCCCGGCGACGAGGTCATCGCGCGAGGCACCGGGGATCGGGTCCTCGCCGGCGGCATAGACCTCGGCAATGGCGACCACGTCGGCTTCGTTGAAGCAGGTGCAGAAGTCGTCGAAAAGACTGGACAATCTTGTGTAACGATGAGGCTGGTGGACGGCGATCACGCGGCCCCCCGGATTGGAGGCGATGGCTTGCCGCGCCGCTTTCAGCACGGCCGCGATCTCCACCGGGTGATGGCCGTAGTCGTCGATGATCGTCACCCCGCCGAGCACTTCGCCGACCTTGGTGAAACGCCGGTTGACGCCCGCGAAGCCCGCCAGCGCCTCGCGGATCTCCGACCGCTTCATCCCGAGGTGGCGGGCCACGGCGACTGCGGCGAGGGCGTTGGAGACGTTGTGGTCGCCCGGCATCGGCAGGGTGCAGCCTTCGATTTTCGAACCTTCGCCTTCCCCCTGAAGAAGCACGTCGAAATGCGCCTTGCCATCTTCGAACGTCAGGTTCACGGCGCGCACGTCGGCCTGGGCGTTGAAGCCGAAGGTGATGACGCGGCGGTCGGTCACCTTTCCGACCAGCGCCTGCACCTCGGGATGGTCGGTGCAGCAGACCGCGACACCGTAGAAGGGGATGTTGGAGACGAAGTCAAGAAAGCCCTTCCTGAGGTTCTCGATCGTGCCCCAGTGCTCCATGTGCTCGGGGTCGATGTTGGTGACGATGGCGATGGTGGCGGGCAGGCGGTTGAAGGAGCCGTCCGACTCGTCGGCCTCCACCACCATCCACTCGCCGGCGCCGGCGCGGGCATTGGAGCCATAGGCATGGATGATGCCGCCGTTGATCACCGTCGGGTCGAACCCGCCCTTGTCGAGGAGCGTCGCCACCATGGTCGTGGTTGTCGTCTTGCCGTGGGTTCCCGCGATGGCGACGTTGGAACGGAGCCGCATGAGTTCGGCCAGCATCTCGGCCCGGCGCACCACTGGCAGGCCGCGCCGCCGCGCCTCCTCCAGCTCCGGGTTGCCCTTCCTGATCGCCGAAGAGACCACTACCACGGCGGCCTCGCCCACGTTTTCGGCCCTCTGCCCCTCGAAGAAGGTCGCGCCCAGCTTCACCAGACGGTCGGTGATCTTCGAGGCCTTCGCGTCCGAGCCCTGCACGGCATAGCCGAGCGTCATCAGCACCTCGGCGATCCCCGACATGCCGATGCCGCCGATGCCGACGAAATGGATGGGCCCGAGTTCCCCGGGAAGCTTGGTTGCGGCGGCAGCGTTCATGGCACCTCTTTCGCGTCTTCGGTCAGGGCTTCGACGAGTTGCACCAGGCGTTCCGTCGCATCCGGGATCCCGTAGGAGAGTGCAGCATGTGCCATGCGTACCGCTCCTGGGGGGTTATCCAGGACCGCGGCGACATGGCCCGCGAGCGTGGCGGCGTCAAGCCGGGATTCGGGGATGAGGATCGCTGCCTCTGCGGCAACGAGCCCGCGCGCGTTGGCGGTCTGGTGGTCGCCCGCCGCCGCCGCGAAGGGGACGAGGATCGACGGCCGGCCCACGACCGAGATGTCGGCGACCGAGGAGGCGCCGGAACGCGAGATCACAAGCTGCGCCTCGGTCAGCCGCCGCGGCACATCGGCGAAGAAGGGCTCCACCTCGGCGCGGATGCCGGCTGCGGCATAGGCGGCGATCACGCGCTCCATGTCCTCGGGGCGGGCCTGGTGGGCGACGCGGAGATTGGCGCGGAGCGCCTCCGGCAGGAGCGCGAGCGCGGCGGGCACCACGTCGGAGAGGATGCGCGCGCCCTGGCTGCCGCCGATCACGAGGACGCTCATCGGATAGTCGCCCGGCGGGATATAGGGCGCGCCCGCGCGTTCGAGCACGGCCGCGCGCACAGGGTTTCCGGTGTGACGGCCCTCCACCCCTTCGGGCAGGTCGGTGGGCCAGGTGCCGCAGGCGATGAGGCGGACGCGGGAGGCGAAGGCGCGGTTGACCTTGCCGAGGACGCCGTTCTGTTCGTGGATCATGCGCGGGAGCTTCAGGAGCACCGCTGCGCCGAGCGCCGGGATCGACGGGTAGCCGCCGAAGCCCACGACGACCGCCGGCCGGTCGCGGCGCATCGCCATGCAGGTCCCCGCGATGCCCACCGCGATGCGCAGGGGCGCCAGCGCCTTCGCCGCGATACCGCCCCGCGCGAAGGTGGCCGAGACGACCTCCTCGATGGTCACTGCCCTCGGGAAGCCGCCCGCATAGCGCGCGCCCCGCGCGTCGGTCGAAAGCTTCACCCGCCAGCCCTTCGCCACCATCGCCTCGGCCAGCGCCTGAGCGGGAAACATGTGCCCGCCGGTGCCGCCCGCGGCGATGAGAAGAAGGGGCGCGGCCATCAGCGGCCCCGCTTCAAGAGCACGTCCTCGATACGCCCCTGGGGCCGGCTGCGGGTCAGCGCCAGGAGCATGCCCATGGCTATGCCCGAGGCGATGACAGACGACCCGCCGTAGCTCACGAAGGGGAGCGTCATGCCCTTCGCCGGCAGAAGCCGGACCGCGACACCCATGTTGATGAGCGCCTGCACACCGAAGGCGCAGGCAAGCCCGGTGCCGGCGATGCGGATGAAGGGATCGCGCTCCTTCAGAAGGCGGAAGAGCGACCGCGCCGTGATCGCGGTGTAAAGTGCGATGATGAGAAGGACGAGGACAAGGCCATACTCCTCTGCCGCGACGGCGATGATGAAGTCCGTATGAGCGTCGGGCAGCGACCATTTCACCGTCCCCTCGCCCACGCCGACGCCGAAGAATCCGCCTTCCTGGATCGCGTTGGTCGCATAGCCGATCTGGGTGCGCGGATCGACTTCGGCGGCAAGGAAGCCGTCGATGCGGCGCGCGAAGTGTTCCGATGCGTCATAGGCGAAAAGCCCGCCCGCGACGACGAGCCCGCCGACGACCGACAGCAGCAGGATCGGCGCACCGGCCACGAAATACATCACGCCCCAGGCGAAGAGGATGAGGCAGGCCTGACCGAAATCAGGCTGGAGGGCGAGGAAGAGGACGATGCCGAGCGCGAGGACGAAGCTGTAGAGCCGGCCTGGCGGGCCGTTGATCTCCATCGCCGCTGCAATGAGCCAGCCGGCCATGATGACGAAGCCGGGCTTGAGGAATTCCGAGGGCTGGAACGACCCGAAGCCGAGCGAATACCAGCGCACGGCGCCCTTGCCGAAGTCGGTGCCGAAAAGCGGCAGGAGGATGAGTGCCACGAAGGCACAGAAGAAGCCGACGACGCCGATCCGTCGCACCGCTTCGGGCGAGAGCATGGAGATGACGCACATCGCCGCGAGCGCGACGCCGCCGAACATGGTCTGGCGCGCGACGTAGTAATAAGGGTCGAGCCCGTTCTTCTCGGCCAGAGGCACCGAGGCCGCGAGCGCGAGCAGAAGCCCGATCCCGAAGAGGATGAGAACGAAGGTGAGCGACCATTTGTCGATCGTCCGCCACCAGCGGGGAAGCACCGGCTCGCCCGCCCGGGCGGGCACGGTGCCATAAACCATCTCCGTCATGGGATACCGCCTTCACTGCCTCACGTTGCCCGTTTTCCGGGTCTGGCAGGAAGCCTAGCGCGGAACCGGCGCGGGCGCCAGAGCAAGTTGGTCCGCCCTTGGCTCAGCCGCCCATCAGGGCGGCCCTCCGCGCCAGAGCCGAGGGCGGCCAGTACCGGGTGCGGTCGTAGTATTCCGGCACCGCGGGGACACCCTCGGGGATCACGTACCAGGGCGCTTTCGTCTCGGTGAAGATGTGGATGTCGGGCGGGCATGAGGCAGGGTCGTCGAGCGTGCCCACCCGCACGAAGGCGATCTTGCGCCCTGCTCCGGCGTAGTGCGACCAGAGCGCCACGCAGCAGTCCGGACAGCGCAGGATGGCCTGGCCCCTGCCCGAGGCCGAAGGGGTCAGCACCTCCACGGGGTCGTCGGCGAGGATCTCGATCCGGCCGGTCTCGATCATCGCGTTGATCGCGTGCGGCCCGCCGGTCTCGCGCTGGCACCAGGTGCAGTGGCAGGCGTGGACGAAGAGCGGCCGGTCGGTGAGCCGGAAGCGGATGCGTCCGCAGGTGCAGTGGCCTTCCATGGTCTCCTCCCGCGCCCGATACCGGCTGCCGTGCCTCACCCCGGCAGAAGCCAGACCGCGAGCAAGGGCGTCGCGCCCGAGCGCATCGCGTGCCGGATTCCCGGCGGGTTGTAGATCAGCCCGTGCGGGCCGGGGTCGGTCCAGTCCATCCGCGCATTCCACCACTCGCCCGGCGTCAGGGCAAGATAGACCTCTTCCGGCGGATGGTCGTGATCGGGATAGGTGAGGTCCGGTGCCATCAGTGACACGCCGATGTGCAGGTCCTGCCGGTCCTCGAGACCGCCGGGCCCGATCACGGTAGCGTTGGCGTGGCTTTCGGGAAAACGGCCATCCGCCCCTGCCGCTGATGCGCGAGGCTTCCAGCCGAGCCGCGGGGCAAGCGCGCCGAACGCCTCGGCAACCCTGCGTCGGGCCGGCGGCCGGTCCAGTGCGAGTGCCATAGGCAGGACATCGCAGACCGGGGGCCAGGCGGGATCGACCGCCACTGACTTCCCGGCGCTGTGGCGGCACCGGTCGAAGACCCGCGCCGCGGCCCGCCGCGCGTCGGACGCGGGGGGCGCGTCGGCCATCACCGCGGTTTCGAGCACGTCGAGAAAGCCCGCGATGGCGGGATCGCGGTGACCGTGCGCGCCTGGCATCGTCATGTCCCCTCCTGTCGCGCCTGGCCCTGAAGCGCCCGGACCCGTTCCGTGAAATCCTCGCCCCGCTTCTCGAAGTTCGGGTATTGGTCGAAGGAGGCGGCCGCCGGTGCGAGGAGCACGGTCTCCCCCGCCTCCGCCTCCTCGGCGGCGCGCGCCACGGCTCGTTCCATCGTCTCGCAGATCTCGTGCGGCGTGTCGCCCAGTTCCAGCGCGAAGTCCCGCGCGGAATGGCCGATGAGATAGGCCTTCACCACGGCGCCGAGGAAGGGCCTGAGGCCGGCAACGCCGCCCTCCTTGCCGAGACCGCCGGCAATCCAGCGGATCTTCGCGAAGGCCTGCAGCGCCTTCGCCGCGCTGTCCACGTTGGTGGCCTTCGAGTCGTTCACGAAACGCACGCCGTTCCGTTCGGCAACGAACTGGCTTCGGTGCGGCAGCCCCTCGAAGGAATGGAACGCCTGCTCGACGAGCTTCGGCGCCACGCCAAGGGTGCGGGAAGCCGCATAGGCCGCGCAGGCGTTCTGGTGGTTATGGGCGCCGGGCAGGCCCCTGATCTCGCGCAGGTCGATGGACGCCACCTGCCGGCCCTTGCGCCATTCGGCAAGAAACCCCTTGCGCGCGAAGACCGACCAGCCCTCGCCGTCGAGCTTCTGCCCGGAGGAGATGCGGATCACCCGGTCGTCCGCCGCCCCCTCGGCCATCTGGTTGGCAAGAAAGCGCCCCTCCGTCTCGTCGACGCCGATCACGGCGCGGTCGGGCCCCCCTTCGGCGAAGAGCCGGCGCTTGGCGGCGAAATAGCCGCCGAGACCGCCGTGCCGGTCGAGATGGTCGGGCGAGAGGTTGGTGAAGACCGCGATGTCGGGCGTCAGCGCGCGGGCAAGCTCGGTCTGGTATGAGGACAACTCCAGCACCACCACCTCGCCCTCCTGCCCGGGGTCGAGGTCAAGGACGCCGCGGCCGATGTTGCCGGCCATCTGCGTCGGCCGGCCCGCGACCTTCAGGACGTGGTGGATGAGCGCCGTCGTGGTGGACTTGCCGTTCGATCCGGTGACGGCGACGACCTTGGGCGCCACCGCCATCTCGTCCCATCCCGGCGTCGCGAAGGAGCGGAAGAAGAGCCCGATGTCATTGTCGACCGGAACGCCCGCGGCAATCGCCCGCGCGATCAGCCGGTTCGGCTCCGGATAGAGGTGCGGGATGCCGGGCGAGACGACGAGGCTCGCGACCCCTTCCCAGGCGTCGGCACGCGTGAGGTCGGTGAGGGTGAATCCCGCCGCCTCGGCCTTGGCCCTCGCCTCGGGCGCATCGTCCCAGAGGCAGGGAACGGCGCCGCCGGCGGCGAGCGCCGCCGCGGTGGCGAGCCCCGACCGGCCGAGCCCCAGCACGGCGACCTTGCGGCCTTCGAAACCCTGCACCGGAATCATGACGCGGCCCTTCCCCTCGTGCCCCAACGACAATGCCGCGCGCCCTTGCCGCCTGCAAGCCGGGGCGCTCCGGAAGGCGTCCCTGTGCCGGCGCCCGCCACAATCCCGCTCGGATTGGGTCGCGTTCACGCTTGATTCAGATGTCAGACCGATCGTCGGGGAAAACCCTGGGGGTTTGGATGCTCGCTCTTGTCGGACAGAGGCTTCGCGCGGCGCGGCGCCTGATCCTTTTCGCCACGCTCATGGCCTTCGCGGCCGGCGTCATCGGCTTCCTGCGGCACGACATCACCGTTCACGGCGTGCCGCTGCCGCTTTTTACCGGTCTCGTCACCGCGCTCGTCGTCGGCACGGCCGCCACGGTGACCAGCGTCCTCCTGCCGGCGCTCGCCGCCTTTGTCGAGGCGACCGCAATCGCGCGTCTGGCCGCGGCTGTCGCGGCCTTCGGCCACCCGGAGTTCGGCGCGGCCATGCAGCACTCGCCCCTTCTGGCCGCAACGGTGGTCGTGGGCGGCGCGCTGGTCATCCGCAGGCTCACCGCCCACCCCGCGGCAAGGGAATGGTCAGTCATCGCGTTTCTTCCCTCGCGCCACATCGCCGCCTGACGGATCGGCGGAGCCCGGTCGCCACCGCCGGCGCACGATTTCCGCGGTGCCGAGCAGCAGGGCGGCCAGCGACAGCGCGATCACGATGTGATGGTGTGTCTCGATCCGGCCGAAGACCCGCTCGACCGCATGGCCCGCGCCGAATCCGAGCGCGGTCACGGCATGGGCCCAGACAAGACAGCCGACCAGGTCGAGCGCGAAAAACCGTGCGGGCGGGATGGCCGCCGCACCGAGCGTCAATGCGCCCACCGTCTTGAGCCCGTAGAGGAACCGGAACGACAGGCAGAGGCGGTCGGGATGCGCCCGGACCCAACCCGCGACCTTGCGCGTACCGGGTTTTTCCAGGACACCGCGCGCGCGGGGAAAACGGGCCAGATGCCGGCCGATGTGGAAGATCGCCTGATCGACGCAGAGCGCGCCGAGCGCCGCGGCCAGCGCCGCCGCCTCGAACGGGAAGAAGCCCCGGTGCGCCAGAACGCCCCCCATGAAGGCCACGCCCTCGCCTTCCAGGAAGCTGCCCGCCGCGATTGCCGGCAGGCCCCAGTCCGCAAGCACCTGCTCCAGCGCCATCCGCCCCTCCCCGTTCGGGCGCAGGATGATGGCAGCGGCGGCGGGCGGCAAGCCCTGCGCCGGGCTCAGCGCAGCTTCAGCGTGGCAAGCCCGATGAGCGCGAGGATGAGCGAGATGATCCAGAAGCGGATCACGATCTGCGGCTCGGCCCAGCCCTTCTTCTCGAAGTGGTGGTGGATCGGCGCCATCAGGAAGACGCGCTTGCCGGTCCGCTTGAAATAGGCCACCTGGATGATGACGCTGAGCGCCTCCACCACGAAGAGGCCGCCGACGATGGCGAGCACGATCTCGTGCTTCGTGGCCACCGCGATGGCGCCCAGTGCCCCGCCGAGCGCGAGCGAGCCCGTGTCGCCCATGAAGACCGCGGCCGGCGGCGCGTTGTACCAGAGGAACCCGAGCCCGCCGCCGATCAATGCGGCGGTAAAGACCAGGATCTCGCCGGTGCCGGGGACGTAGTGGACCCCGAGGTATTCGGTGAAGTCGATCCGGCCCACGGCATAGGCGATGACGCCAAGCGTGCCGGCCGCGATCATCACCGGCATGATGGCGAGCCCGTCGAGTCCGTCGGTCAGGTTCACCGCATTCGCGGCCCCGACGATCACCACCATGGCGAAGGGCACGAAGAACCATCCAAGGTTCAGCAGCGTGTTCTTGAAGACCGGGAAGGCGAGCTGGTTCGCCAACTCGGCCGGGTGGACATAGGCCGCCATGCCGCCTGCGAAGGCCGCGATCAGCAGGCCGAGGAGCATCCGCATACGCGACGACACGCCCCTGGAATTCTGCTTCGTCACCTTGGCGTAGTCGTCGGCAAAGCCGATGAGGCCAAAGCCGTAGGTCACGAAGAGGACGATCCAGACGTAGGGATTGTCGAGCCGCGCCCAGAGCAGCGTCGAGACGAGTATCGCCGAAAGGATCAGGAGCCCCCCCATCGTCGGCGTGCCGGCCTTGGCGAAATGCGTCTGCGGTCCGTCGTCGCGGATCGGCTGGCCCTTGCCCTGCCGCCGCCGCAGCAGGTCGATCAGCGGGCGGCCGAAGAGGAAGCCGAAGAGAAGCGCGGTGAAGAAGGCTGCACCGGCCCGGAAGGTGATGTAGCGGAAGAGGTTGAAGACGTCCCCTCCCTCGGCCAGCCCGGACAACCAGTACAGCATTACTCACTCCCCCGCGCTTCGGCCGCGCCCGGTTGCCCGAGTTTCCTCAGGGCGTCAACCACCAGGCTGACCTTCGATCCCTTGGAGCCCTTCACGAGCAGAACATCGCCGGCATCGGCGATCTGGTGCGCCCGCGCCGCGAGGTCGGCCGCCGTTTCGTGCCACTCGCCCCGCTTCGCCCGCGGCAGCCGGTCCCAAAGCGCGTGCATCCGGGGGCCGACGCAGTGGACGAGATGGATGCTGTCCATCGCCGGGTGGTCGGCGATCGCGCGGTGCAACTCCGCCTCGGTCGGGCCAAGCTCCAGCATGTCGCCGAGCACGGCAATGCGGCGCCCGCCCTTGATCCGGCCGATCCCGTCGCGGGGTTGCGCCGCGCCGAGCACGTCGAGTGCCGCGCTCATGGACGCGGGGTTGGCATTGAAGGCGTCGTCGATCAGGTCGAAGGCCAGCGCCTCGTCCACGATGTCCATGTGGATGCGTTCGCGCTGCCCCCGGCCCTGCGGCGGGCGCCAGCGGCCGATGTCGATGGCCGCGACCGCCGGGTCGGCGCCGACCGCCTCGGCCACCGCGAGAACGCCAAGGGCGTTCATGGCGAAATGCCGCCCCGGGGTCTGCACCTTGAAGAGCATGGCGGCGCCGTGGCGCAGGGCGCGCACGATGGTCGTGTCTTCGGCAAGCGTGACGTCGGTGATCCGGTAGTCGTCGCCGGCCTCGGCCCCGAAGCGCAGCGTCCGGCCGGCGCGGGCCGCCGCCTCGGCGAGGATCGGCGTCACGGAAAGGCCGGACGGAATCACCGCGATGCCACCCGGCTCCAGCCCCTGAAAGATCGCGGCCTTCTCGCGGGCGATGCCCTCGATGTCCTCGAACGCCTCGAGGTGTGCCGGCGCGACGGTGGTGATCATCGCCACATGGGGCCGGGCGAGACGGGAGAGCGGCGCGATCTCGCCGGGGTGGTTCATGCCGATCTCGACCACGGCGAAATCGGCGTCCACGGGCATCCGCGCCAGCGTCACGGGCACGCCCCAGTGGTTGTTGAAGCTCGCCTCGGCCGCGTGGACCCGGCCCTGCCCCGCAAGAACGGCGCGCAGCATCTCCTTGGTGGAGGTCTTGCCGACCGAGCCGGTCACCGCGATCACCTTTGCCGTCGTCCGCGCCCGGCCCGCCGCCCCGAGCGCCGAAAGCGCGGCGAGCACATCGGGCACGACCAGCAAGGGATCGGCCTCGGAACAGCCCTCCGGAATGCGCGCGACCAGCGCGGCGGCAGCCCCCTTGTCGAGTGCGGCGCGGACGAAATCGTGGCCGTCGCGCGCGTCCTTCAGCGCGACGAAGACGTCGCCCGGCGCAAGTGTCCGCGTGTCGATGGACACTCCGGTCGCATCGAAGGGTCGCGTGACCCGTCCTCCGGTGGCGCGCGCCGCGTCCGCCGAGGTCCAGAGCGCGCTCATATCCGCCCCTCCAGCGCCGCGACCGCGACAGAGGCCTGTTCCGCGTCGTCGAAGGGATAGATGTCGTTGCCGACGATCTGGCCGGTTTCGTGCCCCTTGCCGGCGATGAGAAGCGCGTCGCCCGGCCCGAGCGCATCGACGCCGCGCAGGATCGCCTCGGCCCGGTCGCCGACCTCGGTCGCCTCGGGGCAGCCGGCCATCACCTCGGCGCGGATCGCTGCCGGGTCCTCGGACCTGGGATTGTCGTCGGTCACGAAAACGACATCGGCGTGTTTCGCCGCCACCTCGCCCATCAGGGGGCGCTTCAGCCGGTCGCGGTCGCCACCCGCGCCGAAGACGACGACGATGCGGCCCAGGACATGCGGGCGAAGCGACTGGAGCGCCGAGGCGAGCGCGCCGGGCTTGTGGGAATAGTCGACGAAGACGGTCGCGCCGTTGTCGCGCTTGGCCGCAAGTTCCATCCGTCCGCGCACCGTGGTCAGGCCGGGCAGCGCCGCGATCACCGCCTCGGGCGCATCGCCTGCGGCCATTGCAAGGCCGGCCGCCGCCAGGACGTTTTCGGCCTGGAAGCCGCCGATGAGGGCGAGGCGCACGAGGTGCGGACGCCCGCCCTGGGTGAAGCGCAGATCCTGCCCGGTGGCGTCGAAGCGCTGCGCGGCGATCCTGAGATCGGCCGCCGGATCGTGCCCGACGGTCATAATCCGCTGGCCCCGGCTGCGGGCGATCGTCAGCACCTCGCGCCCGCGCGGGTCGTCGATGTTGATGACGGCGGTCCCTTCCTCGGGCAGGACGCGCGAGAAAAGCCCCGCCTTCGCCGCGAAGTACTCGTCGAAGCTCGCATGGTAGTCGAGGTGATCCTGGCTGAAGTTCGTGAAGGCCGCAGCCTTCAGCCGCACCCCGTCGAGCCGGCCCTGGTCGAGCCCGTGGGACGAGGCCTCCATCGCCGCATGGGTGACGCCGGCCTCGGCCATGTCGCGAAGCACGCGGTGGAGCGTGATCGGTTCGGGCGTGGTGTGCGCAAGCGGCGCGGTGAAGTCGCCGAGCACGCCCATCGTCCCGAGGTTCGCCGCCCGGTGGCCGAGCGCCTGCCAGATCTGGCGGGTGAAGGTGGCCACGGACGTCTTGCCGGAGGTTCCGGTGACGGCGACCACGGTTTCCGGCTGGCGGCCGAACCAGAGCGCCGCCGTGTAGGCAAGCACCTGGCG
>NZ_JAYRTX010000095.1:0-13341 GCF_041919395.1 Albidovulum sp. | reverse complement strand
GCTCCGGGACAGGGCTCGGTTCCGGGGCGGGCCTGGGTTCGCGTTCAGCCGCAGGTGCCGCGGTCTTTGCCGGCCGTGAACAGAAGGCCCATACCAGGACGACGCCCAGCACAACGGCGAAGACGAGGCCGATCACAAGCGCCTTCAGGACGCCGTAGTGGGCGACAAAGAGCAGCATGAGCGCCACGAGCGCCCCCCCGGCCAGTGCGACCAGCCAAGAATTCCGGCGGCATTCCGCCCCTGCTGACTCCGACATACCCTTCACTCCCGGACAGACTGTCTTCAGTAGACGTCACCCTTCCTCACGCGCCTTGAGAATTCCGTCTCGCCGCCCGCGGCGAGAAGCCTGGCCTGCTCCACCCAGCCGTCACGGCTGGCGCGGCCCTTGAAGCCTTCGATGTTGTCGTCGACCCAGGCGAGTTCCTCGGCCGTCCACTGGGCGACCTGGTCGAAATGGAAGAAACCGAGGCTGTGGAGAAGCGCCTCGAGCTTCGGGCCCACGCCCTTGATCTGCTTCAGATCGTCCGCCCCGCCCTTGCGGGGTGCCTTGAGCGCGCGCGGCTTCTTCGCCCTGGCTGGCGCAGGCTCCGCCTCCGCCGGCTTGCCCTTCGAGGTGGCGGGCGCCTCCTGGACGGTCACGCCGGTCGCGTCGGCGGCAACGCCCTTCGCGGGCTTGGGCTCCCGCGCCTTGCCCTTCGCCGGGGTCGCCGGCGCGGCCTTGCCCGTCCATGGCGTGAGGATCGGAACCTCGGTTCCGTCGATCCGTTTCACCGTGTCCTTCAGGTCCACCGCCCGCTGGACCGAGGCGTTATACTGCGTCCTTCCGCTCTCGAACTCCTTCAGACTCGTGAGGCCCGTCAGCGGCTCGGAGGAATAGCGCCCGTTCTGCGGCCCCGGCACCGGCACCTTGCCGGCGGCGAGTTCATCCAGGATCGCGGCGAAGCGTTCGGCGGTCAGGTCCTCGTAATAGTCCTTGCCGATCTGCACCATCGGCGCATTGGCGCAGGAGCCGAGGCATTCGACCTCTTCCCAGGAGAACTTGCCATCGGCCGAAAGGGTGAATGGCTGCGCGGCGATCTTCTCGCGGCAGACCTCGATCAGTTCGCCTGCCCCGCAGATCATGCAGGACGTGGTGCCGCAGATCTGGACATGGGCAACGGTTCCAACGGGTTGCAGCTGGAACATGAAGTAGAAGGTGGCAACTTCCAGCGCCCGGATATGCGCCATGCCGAGCATGTCGGCGACATGTTCTATGGCCGGTTTCGTCAGCCAGCCCTCCTGCTCCTGCGCCCGCCAGAGAAGCGGGATGATGGCGCTGGCTTGACGGCCCTCGGGATACTTGGTGATCTGCCCCTTCGCCCAGGCGAGGTTCGCGGGCGTGAATTCAAACCTGTCCGGCTGTACCGGTGCGAGACGACGCAGCATCAGCGGTCAACCTCTCCGAAAACGATATCCATGGTGCCGATGATCGCGGCGACGTCCGCGAGCAGATGGCCCTTGGCCATCCAGTCGATCGACTGCAGGTGCAGATAGCCCGGCGCGCGGAGCTTGGCGCGATAGGGCTTGTTGGTGCCGTCGGCCACAAGGTAGACGCCGAATTCGCCCTTCGGCGCCTCGACGGCGGCATAGACCTCGCCCGCCGGGACGTGGAAGCCCTCGGTATAGAGCTTGAAGTGGTGGATGAGGGCCTCCATCGACCGCTTCATCTCGCCCCTCGGCGGCGGCGTGATCTTGCCCCGGGCGAGCACGTCGCCCTGCCCCTCGGGCGCCCTCAGCTTGGCAATCGCCTGATGGATGATCTTGGTCGACTCCCGCATCTCGGCCATCCGGCAGAGGTAGCGGTCGTAGCAGTCGCCGTTCTTCCCGACCGGCACCTTGAAGTCGAACTCGTCATAGCATTCGTAGGGCTGGGCACGGCGCAGGTCCCAGGCCATGCCGGAGCCCCTGACCATGACCCCGGAATAGCCCCAGGTCAGCGCGTCTTCCTCATGCACGATGCCGATATCGGCGTTGCGCTGCTTGAAGATCCGGTTCTCCGTCAGGAGCGTGTCGAGATCGTCGATCACCTTCGGGAACTCATGCGCCCATTGCTCGATGTCGTCGAGCAGCGCCGGCGGCAGGTCCTGATGCACCCCGCCGGGGCGGAAATAGGCGGCGTGAAGCCGCGCCCCGCAGGCCCGCTCGTAGAAGACCATCAGCTTCTCGCGCTCCTCGAAGCCCCAGAGCGGCGGCGTGAGGGCGCCGACGTCCATCGCCTGGGTGGTGACGTTGAGGAGGTGGTTCAGGACGCGCCCGATCTCGGAGTAGAGCACCCGGATCAGCGAGGCCCGGCGCGGCACAGCGACGCCCGTCAGCTTCTCGATGGCGAGACACCAGGCATGTTCCTGATTCATCGGCGCGACATAGTCGAGCCGGTCGAGATAGGGCAGGTTCTGCAGGTAGGTGCGGCTTTCCATCAGCTTCTCGGTGCCCCGGTGCAGGAGTCCGATATGCGGGTCGCAGCGCTCCACCACCTCGCCGTCGAGTTCCAGCACAAGCCGCAGGACGCCGTGTGCCGCAGGGTGTTGCGGGCCGAAGTTGATGTTGAAATTGCGGATCTTCTGCTCGCCGGTCAGGGCGTCGTCGTGGCCTCTGGAGCCGTCCATCATTTCGCCCCCTGTTTCTCGTCGCCCGGCAGGATGTACTGCGCGCCCTCCCAAGGCGACATGAAGTCGAACTGGCGGTAGTCCTGCACCAGCTTCACCGGCTCGTAGACGACGCGCTTCAGCGCCTCGTCATAGCGCACCTCTGTGTAGCCCGTGGTGGGGAAGTCCTTCCTCAGCGGGTGGCCGCGGAAGCCGTAGTCGGTGAGGATGCGACGCAGGTCCGGGTGGCCGGAGAAAAGGATGCCGAACATGTCGTAGACCTCGCGCTCGAACCAGTTCGCCGCGGGGTGGACCGCGGTGATCGAGGGCACCATGTCCTCCTCCCGCGCGGCAACCTTCACCCGGATGCGGGCGTTCTGGTACATCGAGAGGAAGTGGTAGACGACGTCGAAGCGGGCCGGCCGCTCGGGATGGTCGACGGCGGTGATGTCGACGAGAGTCGAGAACCGGCAGCTGCGGTCGGCGCGCAGGAACTCGACGAAATCCGGCAGGCCCGCCAGCGTCGCGGTCACGTTCAGCTCGCCGAAGGCGATATCGGTCGCAAGGACCTCGGCGGGCCGCTTAAGCTCGATATGGGCGGCCAGTTCCCGAAGGGCTTCGGACATGTCACTCTCCTCAGCGCACGAGTGTGCCGGTGCGGCGGATCTTCCGCTGCAGTTGCAGGATGCCGTAAAGCAGCGCCTCGGCCGTCGGCGGGCAGCCCGGCACGTAGATGTCGACCGGCACGATGCGGTCGCAGCCGCGCACGACGGAATAGCTGTAGTGGTAATAGCCGCCGCCGTTTGCGCAGGAGCCCATGGAGATGACGTAGCGCGGCTCGGGCATCTGGTCGTAGACCTTGCGGAGCGCGGGCGCCATCTTGTTCGTGAGCGTGCCGGCGACGATCATCAGGTCGGATTGGCGCGGGCTTGCGCGCGGCGCCGTGCCGAAGCGCTCGAGGTCGTAGCGCGGCATCGAGGAATGCATCATCTCGACGGCGCAGCAGGCAAGCCCGAAGGTCATCCAGTGCAGGGAGCCGTTGCGCGCCCAGTTGATGATGTCTTCGGTCGTGGTCAGCAGGAAGCCCTTGTCCTGCAACTCGCGGTTCAGGACCCCGGTCGCCACCTCGCGGTCGGCACCGGCGGTATTGGACCCGGTCATCACGCCCATTCCATCGCCCCCTTCTTCCACTCGTAGGCAAAGCCGATCGTCAGCACGGCGAGAAAGACCATCATCGACCAGAACCCGACCGTCGAAATGTCCTTGAATGCCACCGCCCAGGGGAAGAGGAACGCCACTTCGAGGTCGAAGATGATGAAGAGGATCGAGACGAGGTAGAAGCGCACGTCGAACTTCATCCGCGCGTCGTCGAAGGCGTTGAAGCCGCATTCATAGGCCGAGACCTTCTCGGGGTCCGGGTTGCGGACCGCGATGATCACCGCGGCGAGGATGAGGACGAGGCCAAGCGCCACCGCCATGCCTAGGAAAATCAGGATCGGGAGGTATTCGCGGGGGAGGATGTCCAACTGCCTGCTCCTACGTCTGGCCCCCGGTCGGGCGGCCCAAGGTCTGCCCAGGGTCTGCCCGGGGTTCGCTTCCGCCCGTTTACTCCCCCGCCCGGAAAGGGTCAACCAAAGCCGAGGCGGAAACCGCGGCGCAAATCAACGTATTCTCGGATCCGAGGGCGGTTAGCGGAAACGCCCTGTGGTGCGATGCCGCAATGCGGCAACAATGTCGCATTCAACGTTTCCAGGCCGGCGCGCGGCGCTCGAAGAAGGCGGCGATTCCCTCCACCGCCTCGGGACTTTCCCAGCGGCGGACGAGCGCCCCGATGGTCTCGGCGATCACGCCTTCGTCGATCCGCGGCCCGAGCCTGCGGGCGAGCGCCTTCGCCTCGGCCACCGCTCCGGGCGCGCAGGCGAGATAGGGCGCGACCTCGGCCTCGACGGCGGCGTCGAGTTCCGCCGCCGGCACGGCGCGGGCAAGAAGGCCCAGTGCCAGCGCCTCGGCCGCGCCGAAGAGACGCGCCGACATGAATACCCGCCGCGCCATCGCCTCGCCCATGCGCGCGAGGACATAGGGACCGATCGTCGCGGGGATGAGGCCGAGCCGCGTCTCGGTGAAGCCGAAGCGCGCCTGATCCACCCCGATGACGGTGTCGCAGACGGCCATGAGCCCCAAGCCCCCGCCGAAGGCGTTGCCCTGGACACGGCCGATGACCGGCTTCGGGCAGGTGTTGAGCGCGCTCAGCATCGTGGCGAGCCGCGTCGCCTCGCGCGCCCGGTTGGCGCCGTCGGCGGCGATCTGCTCCTTCATCCAGCCGAGGTCGGCCCCGGCGCAGAAGCTTTCGCCGGCGCCCGCGAGCACGATGACCCGCACCGCCGGATCGCGGCCGAGGCGGCCGGCGGCCTCGGTCAGCTCGCCGATCATCGCGCCCGAAAGCGCATTGTGCTTCTCTGCCCGGTCGAGCGTGAGCGTCGTCACGCCCCGGTCGTCGCAATCCACCCTGATCGTCTCGAACATCATGCCCCCCGCATCGCGCGTGCCATGGCCGCAGCTGCACCGATCCGCGCCGCGTCCAGACCGGTTTCGTAGCCCCGTGCGGCCAGATGCGCCGCGACCCGCTCCGTCGCCACGTTCCCGGCCGCCCCCGGCGCATAGGGGCAGCCGCCGAGCCCCGCCACCGCCGCGTCGAAGACCCTGAGCCCGCGGGCGAGCGCGGCGTCGATATTGTCCAGCGCGCGGCCCGCCGTATCGTGGAAATGCCCGGCGAGGCGGCTGGCCGGCAGTTCGGCGAGAACCGCCGTCAGCATCGCGTCCACCGTCTCCGGCCGGCCCTGACCGATCGTGTCGCCGAGGCTGATCTCGAAACAGCCCATGTCGCGGAGGGATGCGGCGACGCGGGCGACCGCAGCGGGCGCCACCTTCCCGTCGTAGGGACAGTCGGTCACGACCGAGACGTAGCCCCGGACGGGAATGCCGTCGGCCCGTGCCGCCGCGGCCACGGGGCGGAACCGGTCGAGGCTTTCCTCGATCGTGCAGTTGAGGTTGGCCCTGGAGAAGCCTTCGGAAGCCGAGGCGAAGATCGCCACCTCGTCCGCACGCGCGGCCCTTGCGGCCTCGTAGCCCTTCATGTTCGGCGTCAGCGCCGCGTAGCGCACCCCGGGCGCGCGGTTGATCCCGGCCAGGACCTCGGCACCGTCGGCCATCTGCGGCACCCACTTCGGGCTGACGAAGCTCGCCACCTCGATCCGCCGGAAACCGCACAGGCTCAGGGCATCGACGAGCACAATCTTTTCCGCCGTCGGTATGATCCGCTTTTCGTTCTGCAGCCCGTCGCGCGGGCCCATCTCGACGATCTCGACGAACTCAGCCATCCCATGCCTCGTAGAAGTCGCGCTTGTAGAGGAGGTCGGAGCCCTCGGGCGGCAGCGACCGCAGGAAGGCGGGTCGGGAACTGGCGCGCGCGTACCAGTCGGTGAGCGCCGGGAATGCCTCTGTCGGCGCGAAGTGCCGCGCCATGTAGAGGGCCTGGCCGGCGCCGACATCCGCCGCCGTAAAACCGCTACCGACCAGCCAGTCGCGCCCCGCGAGCCGGCCTTCGAGCGCGGCGTAGCACTTCTCCAGCCGCTTGGCCTCCAGCCGCATGACCACCGGGCTGCGCATGGCGTCGTCGTAGAGGACGATGTGCTGCTGCGTAAGCGCGGCAGTGTGCTGGCTGACCGTCTCGGCGAAATGCACCCAGACGAGCCAGTCGGCACGATCCGGATGGCCGGGCTCCCGGCCGAGGCCGGATTGCGGGAAGCGCTCGCAGAGGTATTCGGTTATCGCCCCCGTCTCCCACAGCACCCGACCGTCGATCTCGAGCGCGGGGACACGCCCGGCCGGATTGAGCGCGAGGTAGTCCGGTGCGCGAAGCGACCTGTCGAACGGATGGACGACCACCTCGAAGGGAACGCCGATTTCATGCAGCAGCCAGAGCGTGCGCATCGAGCGGGTCTGGTGGCAGTGGTGCAGGCGGATCATGCCTCCTCCTCCAGCCGGACGAGTGCCGCCCCCGCCTCGACCTGTGCGCCGGCCGCCACGAGCACTTCGGCGACGATGCCGTCGCGCGCGGCGGTCAGCGTGTGCTCCATCTTCATCGCCTCCAGCACGGCGAGCCGGTCGCCCGCCTTCACCCGTTGCCCCGCCTTCGCGAAGACCGCCTTCACGAGGCCCGGCATCGGCGAAAGCGTCAGCCCCCCGCCCGCCGCATCGGCCTCGCGGTCGAGCGGGTCCACCAGGTGGAAATGATGCGCGCCGCGGCCGAAGATGCTGACAAGACCCGGCGTCACCACGATCCGCGCGCCAGAGGGATGACCATCGACCCACCATTGGCCGCCGCGAAGGAAGCACTCCGCAGTCTCGCCAGCGATACTCACCCGCGCCCGGTCAGGCGCCATGACCTCGACGACCGCCTCGACACCCTCGAGAGGGACCGTCCGGCGAAGCGGTTGCCACAGGGTGAAGCCCGCCAGCGCGCCTCCCCGGTCGGCCAGCCCCGCCGCGCCGAGAGCGGCGAGCGCCTTCACGGTCATGTCCGCCGGGGCCACATCGGTCAGCGCGTCGAGATCGCGGGCGATGAGCCCGGTATCCACATCGCCCGCCGCGAATCCCTCATGCCGCGAGAGCGCCGCGAGGAAGGCGAGGTTGGTGACCGAGCCCGCGACTTCGGTCGCGTCGAGCGCCGCGGAAAGCTGCCTGAGCGCGATGGCGCGCGTCGGACCGTGCACGATGATCTTGGCGATCATCGGATCGTACCACGGGCTGATCGTGTCGCCGGGGCGCACGCCGGTCTCTGCCCGCGCGCCTTCCGGGAATTTCAGGTGGGAAAGCGTCCCGGTCGCGGGCAGGAAGCCCGCCGGCACGTCCTCGGCATAAAGCCGCGCCTCGAAGGCGTGGCCGGTGAGACGGATTTCGTCTTGCGTCGCGGGGAGCGGTTCACCCGAGGCGACGCGAAGCTGCCATTCGACAAGGTCGATGCCGGTCACCGCCTCGGTCACCGGATGTTCGACCTGAAGCCTTGTGTTCATCTCCATGAACCAGAAGCGGTCGGGGCGCAGGCCGTCCGAGGCGTCGACGATGAACTCCACCGTTCCCGCGCCGGAATAGCCGATCGCCTCGGCGGCGCGCACTGCCGCCTGGCCCATCGCGGCGCGCATCTCAGCCGTCATGCCGGGGGCAGGCGCCTCCTCGATCACCTTCTGATGGCGGCGCTGGAGCGAGCAGTCGCGCTCGTAGAGATGAACGGCGCGGGTCCCGTCGCCAAATACCTGCACTTCGATATGACGCGGCTTCTGGACGTATTTCTCGATCAGCACGGCGGGATTGCCGAAGGCGGTCCGCGCCTCGGATTGCGCGCTTTCGAGCTTTTCCGCGAACTCCTCCGGTCGCTCCACAAGGCGCATCCCCTTGCCACCGCCGCCCGCGACGGCCTTGATGAGGACCGGGTAGCCGACCGTCTCGGCCGCGCCCGCCAGATGTTCGGGGTCCTGGTTCGCGCCGTGATAGCCGGGCACGACCGGCACCCCCGCCTTTTCCATCAGCGCCTTGGCGGCATCCTTGAGGCCCATCGCGCGGATCGCTTTCGCAGACGGGCCGATGAAGACGAGACCCGCCGCCGCGACCGCATCGACGAAATCGGGGTTCTCGGACAGGAAGCCGTAGCCGGGATGGATCGCCTCCGCGCCGGTCGCCTGCGCCGCCGCGATGATGGCCTCCGCCATCAGGTAGCTGTCCTTAGGGGCCGGACCGCCGATATGGACGGCCTCGTCCGCCATCGCCACATGCCGGGCCGAGGCGTCCGCGTCGGAATAGACCGCGACCGTCGCCACACCGAGCCTGCGGCAGGTGTCGATGACGCGGGCGGCGATCTCGCCGCGGTTGGCGATCAGGATCTTGTGGAACACTGTGTCATCCTTCCGTCAGCGCCGGGGGTTTCACACCCCCGGACCCCCGTGGGGTATTTGGACAATGAAGAAGCGAAGATCGGCGATCCGCATATCTCATCGCGCCAGATCCTCGATCAGCCGGAACCGCTCGCAAACCAGTTCCATCTCCGCGCTCCACCCGCCATTCCGTTCGAAATAGGCGCGGTGCCCCGCCTGCCAGCCTTCGAGGCAGTGATCCTCGCCCTCGGCCAGCGCGAAATCCGCGTCCACGTCGCAGAAGCGTCGGACCGTGACCTCGACGGTCTCGATGACGAGCGCGGGCGCGCCGTCCCAGTCGAGCGCGATGTCGCGGCGGCCGGCAACGGGCAGCGGCTCGCCCTCGGCGTGGTAGTCGCGCAGCGCGCCGCAGGTGGCGCGTTTGCGGCCGTCCCGAACCAGGCCGAGGAGCCGGTCGCAAAGTGCGCGGCTGTCGCCGAAGGTGAAGGTCTCGGCGCCGGGGTAGCGGGCCTTGAGGGCTGCGAGGCGATCGGCCGTCATGCGCACCAGCCTTCGCGCTTGCCGCCGGCGTAAGGACGCGCGAGCCCGGCGGCGATCATGTCCGGCGCGACATCGGCACCGTCGAGGCTGAGCGTGACGAGGCGGCGGCCGTAGCGGTCGGTCTGTTCGCCCGCCTCGGCGATATGGGCGGCGGCAAGCAGCGACAGGTTCAGCCGCGCGGTCGCGCCGAGGCCCTTGCCGAGTTCGCCCAGGCATTGCGGCGAAAATATCTCGGGCGTGTCGAGGCCGAGGAGGCGGGCCGTCACGACGCCTTCGCCGGGGCAGAAAAGCTTGACCGTGTCGCCATCGACGACAAGGACGACCGCGCAGCCGTCATGCGGCTTCAGCATCCCGTTGGCGAAGGACAGGGCAGGCAGGCCGATCCCGAGCGCGAGGGACGCGCCCATCCCGAGCCGCAGCACCCGGTCGAGGGGGGAGCGGCGGCGCATCGTCACATCCGGAACACGCCGAAGCGCGTCGCTTCGATGGGCGCGCTGAGCGCGGCCGAGAGCGAGAGCGCCAGCACCTCGCGCGATTTGCGCGGGTCGATGATGCCGTCGTCCCAGAGCCGGGCGGAGGCGTAGAGGGGATGCGACTGTTCCTCGAACATCTCGATGGTCGGGCGCTTGAACTCGGCCTCCTCCTCCGCGCTCCAGGCGCCGCCCGCCCGCTCGATCCCGTCGCGCTTGACGGTGGCGAGGACGCCCGCCGCCTGTTCGCCGCCCATCACCGAGATGCGGGAATTGGGCCAGGTCCAGAGGAACCGGGGCGAATAGGCGCGGCCCGCCATGCCGTAATTGCCCGCGCCGAAGGAACCGCCGACCAGCATGGTGATCTTCGGCACCGAGGTCGTCGCCACCGCCGTCACCATCTTCGCCCCGTGCCGGGCGATGCCCTCGTTCTCGTATTTCCGGCCGACCATGAAGCCGGTGATGTTCTGGAGGAAGACCAGCGGGATCGACCGCTGGCTGCACAGCTCGATGAAATGCGCGCCCTTGACGGCACTTTCGCTGAAGAGGACGCCGTTGTTGGCGACGATGCCCACCGGGCAGCCCATGACATGGGCGAAGCCCGTCACCAAAGTCTCGCCGAAGCGCGGCTTGAACTCGTCGAACCAGGAGCCGTCGACGATCCGGGCGATGACCTCGCGGATGTCGTAGGGGGTGCGCAGGTCGGCGGGCACGATGCCGAATATCTCGTCGGGGTCATAGGCCGGGTCTTCCGGACTTTGCCAGACCACGGTCTCGGGCTTGCGCCGGTTCAGGCCGCCGATCGCGCGGCGGGCGAGCGCGAGGGCGTGGGCGTCGTCCTCGGCCAGGTAGTCGGCAACGCCGGAAAGCCGGGTATGGACATCGCCGCCGCCGAGGTCCTCGGCGCTGACCACCTCGCCGGTCGCGGCCTTGACCAGGGGCGGGCCGGCGAGGAAGATCGTCCCCTGATCGCGGACGATGATCGAGACATCGGACATCGCGGGCACGTAGGCGCCGCCCGCCGTGCACGATCCCATGACGACGGCGATCTGGGGGATGCCCTTCGCGCTCATCTGCGCCTGGTTGTAGAAGATGCGCCCGAAATGGTCGCGGTCGGGGAAGACCTCGTCCTGGTTCGGCAGGTTGGCGCCGCCGGAGTCGACGAGATAGACGCAAGGCAGGCGGTTCTCGCCGGCGATCTCCTGGGCGCGGAGGTGCTTCTTCACCGTCATCGGGTAATAGGTGCCGCCCTTCACGGTGGCGTCGTTGGCGACCACCATGACCTCCTGCCCGTGGACGCGCCCGATCCCGGCGATGAGGCCGGCGCAGGGGGCATCGCCGCCATACATGCCGTGCGCCGCCGTCGCGCCGATCTCGAGGAAGGGCGAACCGGCATCGAGCAGGTTCGCCACCCGTTCGCGCGGCGGCAGCTTGCCGCGCGCGACATGCCGCTCGCGCGCCTTGTCGCCGCCACCCGCAGCGGCGAGCGCTGCCGCCCCGGCGATACGGGCCAGCAGCGACTCATGCGCGGCGCGATTGGCGCGGAACGTGTCGGAGGTGGGCAGGACGGAGGAGGTCAGTCGCATGATCTGATCCCGAAACTTCTATGCGTTGCGTGAAGGGCGGCGCCCGCACCGGGGCTGAGACGGGACCGTCGCGCCAGTGGCGCGGCGAACGCCCGTCGAACGGTCGGGCGCTGCCCGGGGTTTCCCCCGGTGGTGCGCATGACCCGCCTCACCCCATCCTCCCCATCAGCTCGCGCCCGATCAGCATCCGGCGGATCTCGCTCGTCCCGGCGCCGATCTCCATCAGCTTGGCGTCGCGGAAGATGCGGCTGACCGCACTTTCGTTCATGAAACCCATGCCGCCCATCGCCTGCACCGCCTGATGGGCGACCGTCATCGCCTCTTCGGACGCATAGAGCACGCAGGCGGCCGCGTCCTGGCGCGTGACCTCGCCGCGGTCGCAGGAGCGCGCCACCTCGTAGACATAGGCGCGGGCGGAATTCATCTTGGTGTACATGTCCGCGATCTTGCCCTGCATCAGCTGGAACGACCCGATCGGCTGGCCGAACTGCTTGCGCTGCGCGAGGTAAGGCATCACCTCGTCCATGCAGGCGGCCATGATGCCGGTGCCGATGCCCGACAGCACCACCCGTTCGTAATCGAGCCCGGACATCAGGACGCGGACGCCCTTGCCTTCCTGCCCGAGCACGTTCTCGAACGGCACCTCGACATCCTCGAAGACCAGCTCGGCAGTGTTCGAGCCGCGCATGCCGAGCTTGTCGAAATGTTTCGAGGTCGAGAAACCCTTGAAGCTCTTCTCGACGATGAAGGCGGTGATGCCCTTCGATCCGGCCTCGGGGTCGGTCTTGGCGTAGACCACCAGCGTATCGGCATCCGGCCCGTTGGTGATCCAGAACTTGGTGCCGTTCAGGACGTAGTAACCGTTCCGCTTTTCGGCTTTCAGCTTCATCGACACGACGTCGGACCCCGCACCCGCCTCCGACATGGCCAGCGCGCCGACATGCTCGCCCGAAATCAGGCCGGGCAGATACTTGTGCTTCTGCGCCTCGCTGCCGTTCAGCTTGATCTGGTTGACGCAGAGATTGGAATGCGCCCCGTAGGACAGCGAGACCGAGGCCGAGGCCCGCGCAATCTCCTCGGTCGCGATGACATGGGCGAGATAGGACATCCCCGCGCCGCCATATTCCTCGGGCACGGTGATGCCGAGAAGGCCGAGATCGCCCATTTCCTTCCAGAGCGCGGCGGGAAATTCGTTCGTCCGGTCGACCTCCGCCGCGAGCGGCTTCACGCGGTCTTGCGCCCAGCGGTGGACCATGTCGCGCAGCGCCTCGACCTCATCGCCGAGATGGAACTTCATCGACGCGGTGAACATTCCGGTCCCTCCCGAGGAAATGAACGTGTGTTCAATTCATACGGCCAAGCCGCGAGTCGGGTCAAGCCGCTTTCGGCGGAACCGGTGGCGGCGGAAAGACCGTTATGGCATTTTCCCGCTGCCCAACCGAAAGGATCGTCCCATGTTTCCGCGTCTTGCCCTCGCCCTTGTTGCCGCCCTGCCCGCCACCGCCGAAGCGGAGGTGGTCGGCAAGGTCGGGGTTGACTGGGTCGGCAACGACATCATGATCGAGGCGATCCCCGATCCCAAGGTGCAGGGCGTGACCTGCCACGTCGCCTATTTCGACCGCTCGGTGCTCGACCGGCTGAGCCAGGGCAACTGGTTCGAGGACCCATCCTGGTCGGCGCTCGACTGCCGTCAGACGGGTCCGATCACGGTGGGCAACGTCGACCGGAGCGCGGATGGGGAGAACATCTTCTCCGAGCGCACTTCGCTGATCTTCAAGTCGCTGCGGGTGACGCGGATCCTCGACCAAAGGAACAATACGCTGATCTACCTCGCCCATGCGAGCGAACTGACGCAAGGGTCGGGCAAGATGTCGATCTCGACCGTGCCGCTTTACGACGCCGGGAAATGACGGCGTTCAGTCGGCTTGCGGCATTTCGACCGGCGCCTGCACGTCGCCCTGATGCACCGTCGAGACCTCCTCGCGTAAGATGCGCGCGATGAGGGCGGCGTCGTCCGTGGTGAAGGTCAGCGGCAGGCGCATGTCGACGAGGCCGGCGAGGATGCGGTCGGTCCTTGGCAGGTCCTGCGGCTTCGCGTAGCGCCAGGAGTCGTGGCGCGAGGTGAAGCCCTGCGGTTCTTTTGCGCCGAACCATTTGAGTTCCACCCCGCGCGCAGCTGCGCGGGCGAGCACGG
>NZ_JAYRTX010000094.1:0-13456 GCF_041919395.1 Albidovulum sp. | reverse complement strand
GGAAGACCTTGAAGGAAATCACGAGGTCGGCCTCCACTACCTCGCTGCCGTCGGGCTGCGGCGTGCGCGAACGCACCCGCGCGGCAGCCGTCCAGGGCAGGAACTCAGGGTAGCGCGGGACGTCCGCTACAAGGTCGTACATCTGTCGCGCCGACCAGGGCAGCGTCCGTGTTTCCGAATGCCTGGGCATGGCTCCCCCCGGGTGACAGTGGCGCCCCATGTCGCTAAATGGAAGCGTGAAATCAAGGTCCCACCGGGCCGCGCGAGGGGGAAAATCGTGCCGCAACGACCCTATGTCATCGACGAAATGATTTCGGCCAAGGCCATCGCGGCGCGGGTCGAGGCGCTGGCCAAGGAGATCACGCGCGCCTTCCGCGGCACCGACAAGCTCGTCGTGGTCGGGCTCCTGCGCGGCTCCTTCGTGTTCATCGCCGACCTCGTGCGCGAGATCGACCTGCCGGTCGAGGTCGATTTCCTCGAAGCCTCCTCCTACGGCGACGCGATGGAAAGCTCCCGCGAGGTGCGTATCCTGAAGGACCTCCGGGGCGAGATCGCGGGCCGCGACGTGCTGGTGGTGGAGGATATCGTCGATACCGGCTTCACGCTCCACCATGTCGTCAACCTGCTCCGCAGCCGTGAACCGAAGCGGCTCGAGGTCTGCGCGCTTCTCGACAAGCCGACGCGGCGCGAGGTGCCGATCAGGGCCACCTGGACGGGGTTCGAGATTCCGGACGAGTTCGTAGTGGGTTACGGCATCGACTTCGCGCAGCGGAACCGCAACCTGCCCTATATCGGCAAGGTTCGGTTCGTCGAGGCGGGGTCCGTCAGCTGACGCGGATGTCGAGGCGCGCCGCAGCCGCCGCCGCGATGAGGTCTGCGCGGCGCGGGAAGCAGCCGGAGAAGAGCGGAACCCGGCGCCCGTCGCGCAGGTGCAGCACGTAATCGGTGCTGTCGGTCCAGTCCGCGATCTGGAGGTGGTCGATGTCATCGAGCGGCCAGGTCTCGACGCGGCCGGCCCCGGTCACGATCAGCGCCTCGGGCGTGAGGTCGATCCCGTGAACCCTCCCCGCCAGGAGCATCCACAACGCCGCGCCGGTCGCGCCGCCAACCGGCAGCCACCAGAGCAGGGGTGGCGGGCCCTGGCGAAGTGCGGCAAGGATCATCACGGCGCCCACCGCAAGGAACAGGGCGGCGGGCCAGCCGCGTTCGGAGCGGCGAAAGTGGAAAGGCAGCTTCATGTCGCGATTCTGCGGGGCTATCCGGGCGGAATTCGGGCGCAAGGCCGCGGGGTGGGCGCGATGAATCCGCGGATGTTCCTCCGCATGGCACGATGGGCGCGCAAGCCGCCGTCGGCGCGGCGGGTGGTCCTCGGGCTCATGGTGATCGCCGCCTGCCTGGCGCTTGCGGCGCTGGAATGGGCGGGGCTGCTGCCCGACTGGTTCGGCATTCCCTGACGGCGGCTTCCGCCGACCGGTGCCTCAGGCCGCCCCCGGCACGCCCCGTAGCCGTGTCGCCTGCTCGGCAACGGCCCGCGTCAGCAGCGACCGCGCGGCGGAGATGCGCGGAATGTCGGCAAGGTCGGAGTGGCTTGCGACCCAGATGTCCACGGCAAGTTCGGGCAGCACGCCGGTCACGCGCTCCAGCTGCGGGTGTTCCGCCCCGAGGAAGTCCGGCATCGCGGCAAGGCCGAGCCCCTCCGCCGCCAGTTCCCGCACCACGAGGAAGCTGTCGGAGCGCGCGACGATCCGCGCGGGCTCGACGTTCTCCTCGATCCACCGCCCGACACGCGAGCTTCCGGCCTGCCCGGACAGGCCGAGCCAGTCGGCGTTCGCCGCGCCGCGCCGGCGGAAGAGGCCGAAGCCAAGCACCGCCGCCGCCTCGCCCACAAGGTCTTCGGGCAGCGCGAGCGCGGGACGGATGGTGATGTCGGCATGCGTCCGGGCGAGATCGACATGGGCATTCGAGCAGATCAGCTCCAGCTTGAGGTGGGGCAGGAGCACGCGCAGACGCGCGATGACCGGGGCGAGCACGCACTGGCAGAGCGAATCCGTCGAGGTCACGCGCACCTCGCCCGAAAGCGGCGCCTGCGAGCCGCGCAGCGCGCGCCCCACCGCCTGAACCGCGCGATCAACCTCGCGCGCGGCGTCGATGATGCGTGTCATCGGCTCGGGCACCGCATAGCCCCGCGCCGTCCGGTCGAAGACCGCCATGCCGGCGGATACCTCGTAGGCCGCGATCCGCCTGAGGACGGTCGCGTGATTCACCCCGAGCCGCCGCGCCGCGGCGCTGACCGAGCCTTCCTCGGCCACGGCCAGCACGAACCGCAAGTCGTCCCAGTTCTCCCGTGTCATGCGCTGCCCTTCCGCGATCACGTTTTCGTCAGCCACGAGCCCGAAACCGGACCTTGGTCCGATCAAATCCTCCCCTTCGCCCGCCCAAGGTCCCTACCGGGGGCTGCAAACCGGGCTTCTGTGCGGAATTTCACCACAGCCCTGCGAAAATTGCGAGTAGTCACCCGTTTTGTCACAGCTAGTCTCTTCCCGTTCTCAACAGGGAGTTGCGTCATGAAGACACTGTTCGCCGGTTTGACTGTTGCAGCCATCGTCTCCGCCGGGGTGGTGACCGCCCAGGAAAAGGGCCCGTTCGCCATGCAGATCAAGGCGCGCCAGGGCATCATGGCCTATCGGGCCGTCAATCTCGGTGTGCTTGGCGGCATGGCGAAGGGGGAGACGGAGTACAACGCCGAGGCTGCCCAGAAGGCAGCCGACAACTTGGCAACGGCCGTGGCGATTGACGCTTCGATGCTCTGGCCGAAGGGATCGGACCACGACGCCGATCCGACAAGCGAGGCGCTGGCAGCGATCTGGGCGGACGGGTCGGACATCGGTGCCAAGGCCAAGGCCATGTCGGACGCGGCGGCGGCGATGCAGGCCGCCGCCGGCAAGGATATCGACAGCCTGAAAGCGGCGATGGGTCCCGTGGGCGAAGCCTGCGCGGGGTGTCACAAGTCCTTCCGCGTTCCGCAGAACTGACGGCCGGACCGCCGCAGGGGTCCGCCGCCCGGATGCACCCTCCGTGGGCGGCGGATTGCCACCGGCGCAGAAGGCGTGGGCGAGGTTCTGCCGTTCGCGCGAAGCCGGCGCGCCATCTGCAACCCCGGTTATAGAACCTCTAACCCGGGCCGCATGGGCAATTCCGGGATCTGCCAGGCCAATGCCGATGCCTCGGGGCGTCGGCACGGAACGGCCTCACCCGAAGGTTCCAGACGGTCCGTTCCAGGAGTAGTTCATGCGCAAGACCCTTATCGCAATCGCCGCCGCCGCGCTCGTCGCCGCACCGGCCCTGTCCGAAAACATCAGCGACCCGGAAGAGATCCTGACCGCCCGGCACGGCTACATGCTCTTGCTGGCGAACCAGCTTGCGCCGCTCGGCGCCATGGCGAAGGGCGAGATGCCCTACGATGCCGCGACAGCCGCCCGGGCTGCCGCAAGCCTCGCGGCGCTCGCCTCGGTCGATACCTCGATGCTCTGGGCGCCGGGGACGGAAGAGGGGGCGATCGAGGACAGCTCGGCCCTGCCCGAAATCCTGAGCAACACCGCCGACCGGGAGGCGCGCTTCGCGGAACTCACGACGGCATCTCACACGCTGTCGGCGGCGGCCGGCACCGACCTTGAAGGCCTCAAGGCGGCCATGGGTGCCGTCGGGCAGGCTTGTGGCGGGTGCCACAAGCAGTATCGTAAATCCGAGTGAGAGGATCGCGGGCGCAACCGCGCGACTGACGGTTGCGCCCGCGACGCACCCATGGAGTTCCAGACGATGCGCCGGATTCTTGCCGCCCTCCTCCTTCTCGCCTTCGCGGCTCTCGGCCTTTTCTGGTTCGTTACCCGCCCCACACCCCTGCCCGCCGACGCGCTCGACGGGCTGACGCCCAACCTCGCGAACGGCGAGCAGGTCTTCTGGGCGGCGGGCTGCGCGGCGTGCCATGCCGATGCAGCGGCCAAGGGCGAGGCGAAGCTGGTCCTCAAGGGCGGGCAACGTTTCCCTTCCCCCTTCGGCACCTTCGTCGCACCCAACATCTCGAACGACCCGGCGGCCGGGATCGGCGGATGGAGTGCCCTCGACCTCGCCAACGCGATGCTGCGGGGCATCTCCCCGCGGGGCGCGCACTACTATCCCGTCTTTCCCTACGCGAGCTACACGAAGGCGTCGTTGCAGGACGTCGTCGACCTGCGCGCCTTCCTCGCCACGCTTCCCGCCGACGCGACACCGAGCGCGGCCCACGAGGTCGGCTTTCCCTTCAACATCCGTCTCAGCCTCGGGGCCTGGAAGTTCCTCTACCTCGATCCGGCCTGGGTGGTGACCGGCGACCTCACGCCGGAGGAGGAGCGCGGGCGCTACCTTGCCGAGGCGCTCGGCCATTGCGGCGAATGCCATACGCCGCGCGGGGCCCTCGGCGGCATGGAGCGGGCGCGCTGGCTCGCCGGCGGCCCTGTTCCCGGCGGCAAGGGAAATTTCCCCAACATCACACCGGCCAAGCTAACCTGGTCCGAACCCGACATCGTCGAATACCTGACCTCGGGCTTCACGCCCGACTACGACAGCGCGGGCGGGCACATGGCGCTGGTCGTGGAAAACACCGCCCACCTGCCCGAAAGCGACCGCGCCGCCATCGCGGCCTATCTGAAGCGCGTGCCGCCGGCGCAGTAGGACCCGCGGGTTGGCCCCGGTCCGGCAGACCGGGAACTGGCGGCGGAGGCTACCCCGCGAGCAGACGCAGGGCGCGCGCACGCGACGGCGGAATGCCCGCGATCTCCACGCCGGTGAAGACGTGCAGAGTCCCGAGGTCGTCGTCCACCACCGCATGGTCGCTGACCCACCCGCCCATCATCAGGTAGGTCCTGAGAAGCGGCGGCATGAGCTGCATCGCCCGGCGCGGATCGCTCTGCCGTCGCCGGAGCCTCAGCGCGAAGGGGAAGACCTTCGGCGCCTTGACGACCGGCCGCCAGCACTTCGGCGCGAGGTGCCGTTCGCGCAGCATCGCGAAGGCGTCGAGGTAGGTCTCCGCGTCGGTCCCGAGGAAGGAGGAGCAGCCGAAGAGCATCCCGACGCCCTCGGCGTCCACGAAGCGGGTCATCGCGGCCCAGGCGACGCGCAGCACGTCGGGATCGTGGCAATCGGGGTCGAGGCAGAAGCGGCCCATCTCCACCATCTTGCCGGGGTAATGGCGCAGGCCCGAAAGCTCGTAGTACTGCGCCGAATAGCTCCGCCCGATCTCGCGACCGTGGGCGAGAGGCAGAAGCCGGAAGGCCGCCACCAGCCGCCCGCCGCGGACCTCCTCCACCAGCACATGGCGGCAGAGCGCATCGAAGGCGTCCACGTCGCGCCCGCCCTCGGCCCCCTGCCCGCGGGCGGCGCGGAAGGCGCGCCAGCGCAGGGCCTGCGCCCGGTCGAGGTCGGCTGCGCCCTCGGCGAACCTTGCCCGATACCGTCCCGTCCCGCGCATCGGCATCCCCTGGCATCTCCGGCTTGGCGTGCCCCGCGGCCGCGCCTACATTTGAAACGACCTTACCCCGGATGGGTGTCAGGACGGCAACGGAATCGGAGGGCGGAATGACCGAAAAGATCGTCAAGACCGACGCCGAGTGGCGCGCGCAGCTCTCGGACCTCGCCTACAAGGTGACGCGCAAGCACGCGACGGAGCGCGCCTTCACCCACGACGACTTCCCGAAGGGACCGGCGACCTTCCATTGCATCTGCTGCGGCGCGCCTCTCTTCGACGCCGAGACCAAGTTCGACTCCGGCAGCGGCTGGCCGAGTTTCTACCGGCCGGTCTCGGCCGAGGCGGTTGGCGAGACGGAGGACCGGAGCTGGTTCATGAAGCGGACCGAGGTTCACTGCGCCGCCTGTGACGCCCATCTCGGCCATGTCTTCCCGGACGGGCCCAAGCCGACGGGGCTGCGCTACTGCATCAACGGCGTGGCGCTGACGCAGCGGCCCAAGGCGGGCTGACACCCGCCGCTATTCGTTGTTCAGCAATTGCCCGGCGCTGATGTTGCCGATGTTGCCGAGAAGCTGGCGCAGGAAGCTCAGGCCCTTGATGTTGCTGTCGGTGACGCGCCGCGACAGCACGACGACCTGACCCTTCTCGAGCCCGAAGCGCTCCACGTTCTCGACGGTGCCGCCCTCGTCGAAGCTGATCGCCACGACCTGCCGGTCGATTTCCTGCGGCTCGCGCGGACCGTAATGGCGGAAGCGCGAGCCGACGTAGTACCACGCGCCGCCGGTAAGGAGCCCGGTCGAGGAGGGCCGGCCCACCGCCTTGGCGACGTCCTCGCGCGTCGATTCGCCGACGATGACCTGTTCGAGATCGACATCCCTGGGGATGTAGCCGTGATTCTGGTAAAGCGCGGTGCAGGCAGCCAGCAGGGCCACGAGAAGCGCGAACGCGCCATGCCGAACTCCGGAACCGAGCCTGCCCATACCGCCCTCTTGTCTTGCCGCCCCAAGCCTTCTATGCGGCTTACAACATGCCGGTGCCGTCCTTCAAGGTCGAAGCCGCCGGCAGGTCCGGTCCGGACGACAGGAGACCGCCCATGACCCGCGATGCCGCGCCCTTTTCCCACCCCTTCCGCGTCGCCGCCCTGCCTCCGCGCAAGCCATCGCGCTTCGACCTCCGGCCGGGGCGCGACGCCTCGGCGGCCATCGCGGCGGACCTAGGGCTTCTCGGCCTCGACGGCCTGCGGTTCCGCGGCGAACTCCGGCCCGCCGGCCGGCAGGACTGGGTGCTGGAGGCCGATCTCGAGGCGACGGTCACGCAGGCCTGCATCGTCACGCTTGCCCCCGTCACCAGCCGCATCGCCGAGCCGGTCGTCCGCCGCTACGTCGCCGGCCTTGCCGAGCCCGAGGCCGAGGAGGTCGAGATGCCCGACGAGACGGTGGAACCGCTGCCTCCGGTCATCGACGCGGGTGCGGTTATGGTCGAGGCCCTGGCGCTCGCCCTGCCGCCCTACCCCCGGGCGGCGGAGGCCGACTTCGCCGGCGCGGTGGCGGCGCCGGAGGGCGCCGAGCCGCTGATGGAGGAGGAAACGACGCGGCCCTTCGCCGGTCTCGCCGATCTGCTGAAGAAGGGCGACGGCGCCTCCTGACACCGGGGCGCAGCGGGCGCCAGAAAAGGGCTTGCGCCCGCGCGGAATCGCAGTATGTTCCCGGCCTCGCTTGAACGTTGGGTTCGCACCGGTCGCTGAGCGTCCGCCCTGTGACGAAACCCCAGGAAAACCGGGGCCCGCCCCCAAGAACACCCGAGGTTGAGACATGGCTGTCCCTCAGAACCGGACCACGCGGTCCCGCCGCAACATGCGCCGCGCCCACGATGCGCTCGTCGCCGCGAATCCGAACGAATGCCCGAACTGCGGCGAGCTGAAGCGCCCGCACCACGTCTGCGGCGCCTGCGGTCACTACAATGACCGCGAAGTGGTCGCCCAGACCGCCGAGATCGACCTGGACGAAGACGCGGCGTAAGCCCGTCGCTTCTCCGGCTCATGCCGCCCAGCGAAGACCGCGCGCCCGAGGCCCCCGGATACGGGACTTCGGGCCGTATCGTCATTTCGGTCGATGCGATGGGCGGCGACCGCGGCCCGGGCGCGGTCGTGGCCGGGATGGCGGATGCGGCAGCGGACAATCCGGACATCGAGTTCGTCGTTCACGGCCCGGAAGAGGTGCTGACCCAGCTCGTCGGCAAGCGCCCGACGCTCTCGGGGCGCTGCACGATCCGCCATGCGGCCGGCGTCGTCACCATGGACGACAAGCCGAGCCAGGTCATGCGCCACGGTGACGGCACCTCCATGTGGTCGGCGATCGAGAGCGTCCGCAACGGCGAGGCGACCGTCGCGGTGAGCTGCGGCAACACCGGCGCGCTGATGGCCCTGTCGATGATCCGCCTTCGCAAGCTGCCGGGCGTCAGCCGCCCGGCCATCGCCTGCCTCTGGCCCTCGCGCAACCCGCAAGGGTTCAACCTCATGCTAGACGTCGGCGCCGACATCAGGGCCGACGCGCCGGACCTGCTGCAATACGCGCTTATGGGCGCCTCCTATGCCCGCAACGGGTTGGGCCTCCCCCGGCCGCGCGTCGGCCTTCTCAACGTGGGCACGGAGGAGCACAAGGGGCGCGCGGAACTGAAGGCAGCGCAGGACCTGATCGCCGCCGCGACCGAGGCGGGCGGCTTCGACTACGTCGGCTTCGTCGAGGGTGGCGACCTGCCCTCGGCGCGGGTGGACGTCATCGTCACCGACGGCTTCACCGGCAACATCGCTCTCAAGACCGGCGAGGGCACGGCGAAGCTCGTCGGCGACTTCCTGCGCGAGGCGTTCAACGCCGGCATCCTTTCGCGCTTTGCCGCGCTCCTGGCACTCGGCTCGCTCAAGCGGCTGCAGAAGCGGATCGATCCGCGGCGGGTCAACGGCGGCGTCTTCCTCGGCCTCAACGGGACCATCGTGAAATCGCACGGCTCGGCCGACGCCACGGGCGTCTCGGCAGCGATCCGGCTTGCCTTCCAACTGGCCCGGTCGGGCTTCCAGGAACGCCTCGCGGCGCGGGTTGCCTCTGCCGTGAAGGCGGGGCAGGATGCCGCGCAAGCTGGGGCAGAGAACGGGATTTCCTCATGACAATCCGTGCCGTGGTCCGGGGCGTCGGGCATTACCTGCCCGCGCGCGTCGTCCCGAACTCCGATTTCGAGGCACGGCTCGACACGAGCGACGAGTGGATCCGTGCGCGCACCGGCATCGAGCGGCGCCACTTCGCGGCCGAGGGAGAGACGACGTCGGACCTCGGCGCGCGGGCGGCGGAAGCGGCCTTGGCCGACGCCGGGCTGACGGCGGCCGATCTCGACGCGATCGTGCTCGCGACATCGACCGCCGATCTGACCTTCCCCGCCGCCGCGACGATGGTCCAGCAGAAGATCGGCATGACGAAGGGTTTCGCCTTCGACGTGCAGGCCGTCTGCGCCGGCTTCGTCTTCGCGCTCGCCAATGCCAATGCGCTGATCCAGTCGGGCCAGGCCCGCCGGGTCCTCGTCATCGGTGCAGAGACCTTCAGCCGCATCCTCGACTTCGAGGACCGCGGCACCTGCGTCCTCTTCGGCGACGGCGCCGGCGCAGTGGTGCTGGAAGCCGCCGAGGGCAAGGGCACACCGGCGGATCGTGGCATCCTTGCCACCGACCTGCACAGCGACGGCAGCTACCGCGATATTCTTTACGTCGATGGCGGAGTCTCCACGACCGGCACGGCCGGGCATCTCAGGATGCAGGGCAACCAGGTCTTCCGCCACGCGGTCGAGAAACTGGCGGAGACCGCCCACGCCGCGCTCGACAAGGCCGGGCTGTCCGGGGCGGACGTGGACTGGATCGTTCCGCATCAGGCGAACCTGAGAATCATCGCCGCCACGGCGCAGCGGATGCAGGTGCCGATGGAGCGCGTGGTGGTCACCGTGCAGGATCACGGCAACACCTCCGCCGCCTCGATTCCCCTCGCGCTGTCCGTCGGCAAGGCGCGCGGCCAGATCAAGGAGGGCGATCTGATCGTGACCGAGGCCATCGGCGGCGGTCTGAGCTGGGGCGCAGTCGTCCTCAGGTGGTGAAAACCCGCTTGAAAACCCCTCCCCAAACCATTGATATTGACTAAGGGTTCGTATCCGCACATCCTTCGCCAAACAGCGAGGGGACGCGAGATGAGCGAAAAGACCTTGACCCGCATGGATCTGAGCGAGGCGGTGTTCCGCGAGGTGGGCCTATCGCGCAACGAATCCGCGCAGTTGGTGGAGAGCGTGCTCGCCCATATGTCCGACGCCCTCGCCACGGGCGAGACGGTCAAGATATCGTCCTTCGGGACCTTCTCGGTCCGTGACAAGTCGGCGCGGGTCGGCCGCAACCCCAAGACCGGCGACGAGGTGCCGATCCATCCCCGCCGCGTCCTGACCTTCCGCCCGTCGCACCTGATGAAGGATCGCGTCGCCGCCGGCAACAGGGGCTGAGGCCCGGCCCATGGAGAAATCCGCCGAGGCTTTCCGCACCATCAGCGAAGTCTCCGACCTGCTGGACACGCCGGCCCATGTGCTGAGGTTCTGGGAAAGCCGGTTTGCCCAGGTCAAGCCCGTGAAGCGCGCGGGCGGCAGGCGGTACTACCGTCCATCGGACGTCGCGCTGCTGGGCGGGATCAGGAAGCTCCTGCACGACGACGGCATGACGATCCGCGGCGTGCAGAAGATCCTGCGCGAACAGGGTGTGCGCCACGTCGCCGCTCTCTCGGCGGCAGACGTGACCGCCGGCGAAACCGCAGCGGCGCAGCAGGAAGCCCGCGTGGTCTCCGTTCCCCGCGCCGCGGCCGTCCCCGCGGCGCCGCCGCGCGGAGGTCACTGGCCCGCCGCGGCAACGCCCGATGCCGCGACGCCCGGCGCGGGCCTGCTTCCCGATCCCGACGACATGGCGGCCCTCTTCGACGAGGCGCCGATGCAGGTCGATGCGCCGACGCTGCCGCTTGGGCAGCCGGGCAACGTCCGGGCGCTGTCGGACGAGGCCGCGCACAGGGCCGCGCCCGTGCCTTCCGCCGAGCCCGCACCCGCCGAGGGCGCCGAGACCGTCCGCCCGCCCGCCGCGACGATGCTGCGCGCCATGGACGCGCTCAGGGCACGGGACAAAAAGTCCGAGCTGCGCGTCGTCTACAGCCGCCTGACGACGCTGCGCGAGAGGCTCGCGGAACGCAACGGGCCATCGTCGGGCTGACCGTCCGCATGCCGGATCGTGCTGGTCGCCACCTGCGTTTTGCCGCTTGCCCCCGCCCCGCCAATCATCCTATACCGCGCTGCGTCGGGCCGTGGCGCAGCCTGGTTAGCGCGTCCGTCTGGGGGGCGGAAGGTCGCGAGTTCGAATCTCGCCGGCCCGACCAAATCCGAAACGCCCACCCCCTTGCCGGGGTGGGCGTTCGCACATGGGGGGACAAGCAATGAGCGGAACCGGCGTGCTGGCCGACCGGGCGATCCGCGCGATGGTCGCCGCCGGCGCGATCGCCGCCGATCCGGCCGTGACGGACGCACAGGTGCAGCCCGCGAGCCTCGACCTGAGGCTCGGCGCGGTGGCCTACCGGGTGCGCGCCTCCTTCCTCGCCGGCAAGGGCCGGCGGGTCGTCGAGCGCATCGCCGAGTTCGAGATGCACCGGATCGACCTTGCCGAAGGCGCGGTGCTGGAAAAGGGCTGCGTCTATGTCGTGCCGCTGATGGAGCGCCTCGCGCTGCCCGCCGGCGTCACGGCGGTGGCAAACGCGAAAAGCTCGACCGGACGGCTCGACCTTCTCACCCGCACCATCACCGATGGCGGCGTGGAGTTCGACCGGATCGGCGAGGGCTACGTCGGCCCGCTTTACGCCGAGATCTGCCCCCGTTCCTTCTCCGTCCTGGTTCGTGCCGGGATGCGGCTCAATCAGATCCGCTTCCGGCGGGGCCACGCCGCGCTCGACGACGCGGCGCTTCATGCGCTCCACGCCGCTGTGCCGCTTGTCTCGGGTCCGGCACTGATCGACGACGGACTCGGCTTCTCCGTCGATCTCAGGCCCGCGACGGGCGACCTCGTCGGCTACCGCGCCAAGCCGCACACCGGGCTGATCGACCTCGACCGGATCGGTCACTACCCGCCTGCCGACTTCTGGGAGGAGGTGCGCACGCGCGAGGGCCGCATCATCCTGGACCCCGGCGCCTTCTACATCCTGGTCAGCCGCGAGGCGGTGACGATCCCGCCCGACCATGCTGCCGAGATGGCGCCCTATCTTGCCATGGTGGGTGAATTCCGGGTGCATTACGCCGGCTTCTTCGACCCCGGCTTCGGCTGGTCGGGCGCGGCGGGGGCGGGCTCGCGCGGGGTCTTGGAGGTGCGCTGCCACGAGGCGCCCTTCGTTCTGGAGCACGGGCAGGTCGTGGGCCGGCTCATCTACGAACGCATGGCCGAGCGGCCGGAACGGCTTTATGGCGCTGGCCTTGCGTCGAACTACCAGGGTCAGGGGCTGAAGCTTTCCAAGCACTTCCGCTAGCGGATCCGGCCGCGCGCAGGCCGCGGCCGCACCGGGCGCCACCAGTCGTAGAAAACAAAGAAGCCGTAGGCATAGACCGTGTAGCCGACCGTCAGCCCGAGATCGACCGCCAGCGCCGCGCCAAGGCAGTGGCCACCGATCCACACGAGAATCGGCAGCGTCACCACAAGCGTCGAAAGCTCGCAGGAAGCCGCGTGAACCACGCGGAGCCCGCGCGGACGGTCACTCGCCACCCGGCCCGTGAGCCTGAGGTCGATCAGGTCGAAAGCCGAGTTGTGGAGCGGCGCCCAGACGAGAACGGCCGCCGACAGCGCCAGCATCAGCCCGGCCGATTCGACCGCTCCCCGGTCCATCACCGCGGCGTAGAGTGGCGTCACCACGACCAGCCCTCCGGCCTCGTAGAGGATGGTCTGGACGATACGGTCGCGGAATGTGCGCAGGCCCATGGCAGAGCCTCCCGGAGCGGGCACGGGGGGGCCCGGGGAATGTCAGCTTCAGAAAACGATGGCGTCGGTAATGCCGGCGGAAGATACCACGCTCCGCCCGCCGCGCTCAGTCAGGAATTGCCGACCCTCAGCGCCCGAGCCGGCGCGTGATCCGCGCGGCCTTCCGCGCCTTCTTGGCGAGCGCCCGCGCATCCCCCGGCGTCACCGCGCGCCCTGCCCTGCCGTCCCGACGGCCCAGCAGGGCCAACCCCTTGCGCAGCCCGATGTTCACAAGGCTCCGGAGGAGCATGTTGCCGACGAGCCTGACGATCCGGTTGAGGTCCATCCGCTCAGTCCTCGAACAGTTCGCTCTGCCCTTCCGGCGCTTCGCCCTCCTCATCGGCGGGAAGCGCGCCGCCCGGCATCGGCCGGTTGTCGAGAAGCCCGGCGGCGCGCAGTTCCTTCAGCCCGGGAAGGTCGCGCGCGGATTCGAGCCCGAAGTGATCGAGGAAGCCTTGTGTCACCACATAGGTTACCGGCCGGCCCGGCGTCATCCGCCGCCGGCCAAAGCGGATCCATTCCAGTTCCAGAAGCTGGTCCACCGTCCCCCGGCTGACCGCGACGCCGCGGATTTCCTCGATCTCGGCCCGCGTGCAGGGCTGGTGGTAGGCGATGATCGCCAGCGTCTCGATCGCCGCGCGGCTGAGCTTGCGCGTCTCCACCGTCTCCTTCTGCATCAGGAAGCCGAGGTCGGGGGCGGTGCGCATGGCCCAGGCATCGCCGACACGGACGACATGGACGCCCCGGCCCTCGTAGCGCTTCCTCAGATGCACCAGCGCCTCGGCCGGATCGCTCCCGTGCGGCATCCGCGCCTCGAGCTCGGCCACCGTCACCGGATCGGCTGAGGCGAAGAGGATCGCCTCCACCATGCGCTCCTGCTCGGCCATGGGCGGCGCCTCGAA
>NZ_JAYRTX010000093.1:8026-13631 GCF_041919395.1 Albidovulum sp. | reverse complement strand
TGATCTGGAGCCCGTCGGCCAGGACCTCGACCCAGTCCTGCCCAACGGCGGCGAGCGCCCCGGTCACGCCCTCGGCCGACCGACGCTCCACGAAGCCCGCCGCGACGGTCGCGGCCAGAAGGCTGAGCAAAGCAGCCAGCAGAAGGAAGCCGGGAAGTATCAGCCGCACGGGCAGGTTCGTGGGAAAGCTCAGGGTGCGGGGCAGCGGCAGAGGAAAACGCATGGGGAGGCGCGCCTTGGCAGTGGGGCGGACCGCCCTTGCATAAGGGGGCGGGCGGGCCGGATCAATCAGAGTAAGGCGGCGGCGGCAAGAAACAGCGCAGCGACAAGCCCGGTGTCGCGGTTCGCGCGGAAGAGCCTGAGGCAGTTTGCCGGATCGTCGATGTCGAGCCGGTTCATCTGCCAGAGAAGATGCCAGCCCATGGCCCAGGGCGCCAAAAGCGCGAGGCCGAGCTTCAACGGACCCGCTGCCGGCAGGAGCGCCACGAGCACGGCCAGCGTCATCAGGCCGACGGTCGCCACAAGGAAGCGGGCGAGCCACTTGCCCGTCGCCGCACCAAAGAGCCGCGCCGTGGACTTCACGCCGATCAGCACGTCGTCTTCCTTGTCCTGATGGGCGTAGATCGTGTCGTAGAAGAGCGTCCAGGCGATGCCGGCGGCGTAAAGAAGCACCGCCGCCAAGTCCACCCGCCCGGAATGGGCGGCATAAGCAAGGATGGCGCCCCAGTTGAACGCAAGCCCCAGGAAAAGCTGCGGCCACCAGGTGAAGCGCTTGGCAAAGGGGTAGATTGCCACGAGGCCGAGCGAGGAGAGCCCGAGCAAGACGGCAAGCCCGTTAAAGGACAGCAGGACCAGCCCGGCGGCCGCCATCTGCGCCGCCATCCAGATCACCGCCTGCCGGACGCTGACCTGGCCCGACGGGATCGGCCGCGACCGCGTGCGCGCCACGGCGGCGTCGAAGTCGCGGTCGGTGATGTCGTTCCAGGTGCAGCCCGCGCCGCGCATAAGCCAGGCCCCCAGCGCGCAGCCGAGCCAGATCCAGGCGTCCCAGAGTCGCCAGCCGTCCTGCGCGGCGGCCAGCGCAACGCCCCACCAGCAGGGGATGAGCAGAAGCCAGGTCCCGATCGGCCGGTCGGCGCGGCTCAGCCGGAGGTAGGGCCGCGCGAAGCCGGGGGCGAGGCGGTCCACCCAGTTGCCGCGCACCGCGTCGGCGACCGTTCCGGCAACGGCGCCCTCGGGCTCTGGCGTTTCGTCGGGCGCGCTCATAAGTTCCGGCTCATGGTTCAGGCGAAGATCAGGCTCTGTGTAGACCAGCCACTCGCGCCGGGGCAATCCGTTGCCCTGACGGAAGCGCAGGCGCACTACCTTTTCGGCGTGATGCGGGAGGGATTGGGATCGCCGGCCCGGGTCTTCAACGGCCGTGACGGCGAATGGCTTGCAGAGGTTATCGAGGCGGGCAAGCGGAAAGGCACGCTCCGCTGCCTCGAACGCACCCGCGCGCAAGCCGGGCCGCCCGACCTCTGGCTTCTCTTCGCCCCGGTGAAGAAGGCGCGCACGGAATTCATCGTCGAGAAGGCGGTTGAGTTGGGCGTGGCGCGGCTGGTGCCGGTGACCACCGACTACACCAACGCGGAAAGGTTCCGCTGCGACAAGGCGGAGGCGCATGTCCGCGAGGCTGCCGAACAGTGCGGGGCGCTGTCGCTGCCCGCGGTGGCAGAGCCTGCGCCGCTTGCGCGTGTGCTCGCGCGCTGGGACGAGGGGCGACGGCTTCTCTGGGCCGACGAGGGTGCGGCCGGCATCGGGTCGCCGCGCGAGGTCCTCGCCTCGCTCGCGCCCGGCCCTTCGGCCATTCTCATCGGCCCGGAGGGCGGCTTTTCGCCGGCGGAGCGGGAAGGGCTACGGACGCGCCCGTTCGTGACGCCCGTCGCGCTCGGCCCCCGGATCCTGAGGGCGGAGACGGCCGCCGTGGCGCTCCTGGCGCTCTGGCAGGCGCATCTCGGCGACTGGACGCGGGCATGATTCGTCCCGAGGTCGGCGCGTTGGCGCGGCGCTGGCGCGAGGTGATCGCGGCGGCGGCTCTGGCTGCATTCGGTCTCTGGACGTTGTCCGGCGGCGGATATGTGCTTCTGCCGCTGGGGCTGGCGATCGTTGCCCTCGCGGCGGGCTGGGGCCTCATCGCACTCCGCCGTATCCGCTTCCTGCGCGGTATCGACGCGCCAGGCTTCGTCGAGGTTGACGAGGGCCAGGTCGGCTACTTCGGCCCGACCTTCGGCGGATTCGTGGCGCTCGCGGACCTCGCCGAACTGCGCCTTGCCGAGCACTACGGCGCCCGTGCCTGGCGGCTCCGGACCGGCGACGGCCAGGTCCTCCTGATTCCGGTCGATGCGGCCGGGGCAGACCGGCTCTACGATGCCTTCGCGGCCCTGCCGGGCATCGACATGTCCGCCCTTGTCGCGGCACTCGATCATGGCCAGCCGACACTGCCGCTCTGGACCCGACCTCAGGCGCGGCTGTCGCGGGTGTGAGCAATCACGAAAAGTCATGGCGCGCGTCCGGTCCGCAGTCTTGACTTGACGGCGAGGGCGCTTCAGGTCTTTCGCTCCGTTGCGCAGAAACCGGTCGAGGCGATCCCATGTCCATTCCACAACAGGGCGGCGGCCCGATCGAGAGGTTCGAGGACCTCGCGGACTATCTCGCGGCGGGCTGCAAGCCGAAGGCGGACTGGCGCATCGGCACCGAGCACGAGAAGTTCGGCTACTGCAAGGACAGCCTGAAGCCCCTGCCCTACGACGGCCCGCGCTCGATCAAGGCGATGCTCGAAGGGCTGGCGGAGCGCTACGGCTGGCAGCCGGTGCTCGAACAGGGCAACATCATCGGGCTCAGCCAGAACGGCGCCAACGTGAGCCTGGAGCCCGGGGGGCAACTGGAGCTTTCGGGCGCACCGGTGGAGACGATCCACCAGACCTGTGACGAGGTGAACGAGCACCTGCGCGAGGTGCAGACGGTGGCCGACGGAATCGGCGCACGGTTCATCGGGCTCGGTGCCGCGCCGATCTGGCGGCAGGAGGAGATGCCGATGATGCCCAAGGGGCGCTATCGGCTGATGACCGACTACATGGACCGCGTCGGCACCATGGGAAAGACGATGATGTACCGCACCTGCACCGTACAGGTGAACCTCGACTTCGCCTCGGAAGCCGACATGGTGAAGAAGTTCCGCGTGGCGCTGGCCTTGCAGCCGGTTGCCACCGCGCTTTTCGCGAATTCGCCCTTCCTCGACGGCAAGCCCAATGGCCGCAAGAGCTGGCGCAGCCACATCTGGCAGAACCTCGATCCGGCGCGGACGGGGATGCTGCCCTTCGTGTTCGAGGACGGCATGGGGTTCGAGCGCTATGTCGACTACGCACTCGACGTGCCGATGTACTTCGTCTACCGCGACGGGAGGTACATCAACGCGCTCGGCCAGTCCTTCCGCGACTTCCTCAAGGGCGAATTGCCGGCGCTGCCGGGGGAAAAGCCCACGCTTTCCGACTGGGCCGACCATCTGACGACGATCTTCCCCGAGGCACGGATCAAGAAATACATGGAGACACGCGGCGCCGACGGCGGGCCCTGGCGGCGGCTCTGCGCGCTGCCGGCGTTCTGGGTCGGGCTTCTCTACGACCAGACCGCGCTCGATGCCGCCTGGGATCTCGCCAAGGGCTGGGACGCCGAAACGCGCGACGGTCTGCGCGCCGCGGCTTCGGTCCATGCCCTTCAGGGCGAGGCGAAGGGCATCCGCCTGCTCGACATCGCCCGCGAGGCGGTGAGGATATCCGAGGCCGGGCTGAAGGCGCGCGCCCGGCCCGGTGTCGGCGGGCTCGTCCCCGACGAGACGCATTTCCTCAACGCGCTGCAGGAAAGCATCGAGACGGGCAAGGTCCCGGCCGACGAGCTTCTGGAGAAGTATCACGGCGAATGGGCGGGCGACCTCAGCCGCATCTACGGTGAATACAGCTACTGAGCCTCAGCGCCGCGGCACCTTCGGAAGCGACGAGGGCGTGAACCCGTCCGGCCCGCCTGGCGGCAGGCCGAGCGGATCGGGTCCGAAGCGGTTGGGCCCCGGTGTTCCGGGCGTGGCGAGGAACCAGATGAGGATCAGGGGGCCGATCACGGGGAGGAACTGCAGTAGCACCCACCAGCCGATGCGGTCGGTGTCATGCAACCGCCGCACGGTGACGGCAAGCGACGGCAGGAAGACCACCAGCCAGTAGAGCGTGCCGACCGGGCTCGGCCCCTCCCCGCCCATCATCCAGCGGTGCGGGCCGCCCGCGCTTGCGTCGATCACCGCGAGGATCAGCATCACCCCGAGGTTGAAGAGCGCGAACCACCAGAATTCCGCCCTTCGGGAGCGTCCCGAGAAGGTCGCGTATTTCGAGAAACAGGTGATGACCGCCGTCGTGATATCCATCTCGGCTCCCTTCCTGCCGCGCGACAACAGTCGCCGCGGCGGGCGGCGTTGTAAAGCCCGCCCGCCGCCCGCGAGGTCAGTCGAGCCGTTCGACCAGAAACCGCCCCGTCTCGATCGCGGCCTGATCCGTGTCGAGCCGTTCGGCCAGGTGCATATCCGCGCCGGCATTGCCCCAGCGGTCGTGGTGGACGTGATCGATGATCGGCAGCCGCCGTCGCCAGCCGGCCGCTTCGAGCTCGGGGCGGCGGTGGAAGCCGCGCACATGCCCGAGGCAGAGATAGGCGACTGGCACGACCCCCTTGGGCAGGCCGAGCGCCGCGGCGAGCGCGGCGTTGTCGAGAATGGAAACCCAGCCCACTCCCAGCCCCTCGGCCCGGGCCGCGAGCCAGAGGTTCTGCACCGCGCAGACCGACGAGAAGAGGTCCATCATCGGGATGTGCGTGCGCCCGATCACCACCGGCCCGGCGCGGCCGCGGTCGCAGGTCACGCAGATGTTGAGCGGCGCCTCGAGGATGCCTTCGAGCTTCAGCCCCCGATAGGTCTCGCGCCGCTCGGCCTCGAACATCAGCGCCGCCTCAGCATTCGCCTTCGCGAACAGGTCATGCACCTGCCGGCGGGTGCCCGGGTCGCGCAGCAGGAGAAAATCCCAGGGCTGCATGAAGCCGACCGAGGGCGCGTGATGCGCCGCCAGCAGCACCCGGCTGAGCCGTTCGGGCGCCACCGGGTCGGGCAGGAAGTCGCCGCGGGTGTCGCGGCGGGTGAGGATGGTGCGGTAGACCGCTTCGCGGGTCGCGGTGTCAAAGGCATCGGGCGCGGCAAGCGCGCAGGTCGGATCGGCCATCGGAGTCCCCTTGGATGGTCCCGCGCCGGCCGCTGTCCATGCGGCCCGCGCCATCCCTCCCGGCCGGTCTTCTGACTAGGGATCGCCCTGCCCGGACGCCTTCCCGGCCCTCGGGCCAGTGGCTTTCGTCCGGCAGTCCCCCTTACAGCGTTGGGCACGTTGCGGGATTGCACCGCATTCCCGATTCTCCTGCCGAGGCAGGCACCGGAAGGTGGTCAGACCCTAGGGGCCTTCACCCGGTTGTCCAGCGAAAAGGGCGCCCCTCGAGGCGCCCCGACGTCGAAGCCGGCGAGGCCGCTCCCGGCCCTCCGCTC
>NZ_JAYRTX010000093.1:0-7926 GCF_041919395.1 Albidovulum sp. | reverse complement strand
GCGCTCCGGGCGTTCGCGGGGAAAACGGTCCACCGGACCGTTTTCTTTTCCCGCCTCTCCCGGCCCTCCGCTCGCGCTCCGGGCGTTCGCGGGGAAAACGGTCCACCGGACCGTTTTCTTTTCCCGCCTCTCCCGGCCCTCCGCTCGCGCTCCGGGCGTTCGCGGGGAAAACGGTCCACCGGACCGTTTTCTTTTCCCGCTCACCCCTTCTTCAGGCAGCGGTTGCCGAGCACTTCGGCGATCTGAACGGCGTTCAGCGCGGCGCCCTTCCGCAGGTTGTCGGAGACGCACCAGAGGTTCAGGCCGTTCTCGATGGTTGAATCCTGACGGATGCGGCTGACGAAGGTCGCATAGTCGCCGACGCACTCGATCGGAGTGACGTAGCCGCCCGGCTCGCGCTTGTCGACGACCATCACGCCCGGCGCCTCGCGCAGGATGTCGCGCGCCTCGTCCTCGTCGAGGAACTCCTCGAACTCGATGTTGATCGCCTCGGAGTGGCCGACGAAGACCGGCACGCGGACACAGGTCGCGGTGACCTTCACCTTGGGGTCGAGGATCTTCTTGGTCTCGGCCACCATCTTCCACTCTTCCTTGGTGGAACCGTCCTCCATGAAGACGTCGATGTGCGGGATCACGTTGAAGGCGATCTGCTTGGTGAACTTCTTCGGCGGCACTTCCGAGACCGGGTTGTAGATCGACTTCGTCTGGTCCCAGAGTTCGTCGATTCCGGCCTTGCCCGCGCCCGAAACCGACTGGTACGTCGAGACCACGACGCGCTTGATCTTGGCACGGTCATGCAGGGGCTTCAGGGCCACCACCATCTGCGCGGTGGAGCAGTTGGGGTTGGCGATGATGTTCCGGGCCTTGTACTTCTCAACCGCCTCGGGGTTCACCTCGGGAACCACCAGCGGGATTTCCGGGTCGTAGCGGTAGAGCGAGGAGTTGTCGATCACGACACAGCCCGCGGCCGCGGCCTTTGGCGCGTAGATCCTCGTCGCCTCCGAGCCCACGGCGAAAAGCGCGATGTCCCAGCCCCTGAAGTCGAACGCGTCGAGGTCCTTGGTCTTCAGGGTCTTGTCGCCGAACGAAACCTCGGTGCCGAGCGACCTGCGCGAGGCAAGTGCCACGATCTCGTCGACGGGGAACTCCCTCTCGGCGAGGATGTTCAGCATTTCGCGACCCACGTTCCCCGTGGCGCCGGCGACAACGACCTTGTAGCCCATCTGGGGTCTCCTAAAGTTCAGGACGAAGCCCCTTATCCGATTGCGCGGATCAGATAAAGGGGCGCCGATTCTGCGGTGCAGAAATGTTGCCCGTGCACAAGCTCATCCGGAACGTGGCGCGCCGACGTGCACGATGCGCGGATCGCGCGCGCCAAGTGCCTTCGCGAAGCGCGCCTCGGTGGCGAAATCGTGCGGCACCTGGTCGGCCCGGCGCGAACCCGTCAGCGAGAGCGAGGCGAAGAAGTCGAAGCCGTGGAGCCTCAGCTCGGCCAGTCCGCTCTCCGCCAGAAGCTCGATCATCATGAGCCCGGTGGTCGGAGGCGCGCCAAGCGCCGCTTTCAATGCGAGCCAGTCCGCCCGGGGATGCAGGTAGAATCCCGGCGAGGACGCGACCCGCCAGGACAGGCGCTTGCGCTTGTGGCTCATCCAGAGAAGGCGGCGGGGCTTCAGGCGATCAAGGTCGACCGAGCCTATCGAGGTGGCGAGCGCGAGCCAGTCGGTGCGTGTTCCATGGGTGCGCGAGGCGGGCATGGGCGCGCGATTGATGCGGATGACGATGTCGGCCCGGTCGATCTCCGCCCCCTCGGCCCGTTCGGTGAGCGAGCGCGCGTTGCCCACGAGCGCCACGCGCTTGCCTTCCAGTGCCGCGAGAAGTTCCGCCTTCGGGCATGAGAGCCGTGAGAGCGGCGCCTCCAGCCGCAGTGTCCGGGCGAGGAGGAAACCCGCGCGGTTCACCAGCGCTCCCCCGCGAGAAGCCGCCGATAGACGGCGACGAGCGCGGCGGCCTCGGCGTCGAGGCGGAAGCGGCTCCGCACTCGCTCCAGCGCCGCCCGGCCGGCCCGGTTCCGCCGGGCGGCGTCATCGAGCAAGGCCGCGATGGCGCTGGCCAGTGCCGGCACGTCGCCGGGCGGGACGAGGCTGCCCGTATCTTCCGTCACGATCTCCTCGAAGGCGCCGACGCGGGTTGCCACGACCGGCACACCGCAGGCCATGGCTTCGAGCGGGGTAAGCCCGAACCCTTCCCACCTCTGCGGCGCGACATAGAGGTCGAGCGCGCGATACCAGTCGGCGATGTCGTGCACCGGAACCTCGGGCATGAAGCGGATGCGATCCGCGAGCCCGGCGGCGGCGGCACGCGCCTTCAACTCGCCGAGGAACGCCTCATGCCCCTCGGTAGCGCGCCCCATGACGAGCGCGGTCATGCCCGGCCTGTCCTGCAAGAGGTCGATGGCAGCGTCCACGAAGGCATCGGTTCCCTTCTGCGCACGGATGCGGCCGAAGCAGCCGAGGATCACGTCGACCTCGGGCAGACCGAGCCGCCGCCGCAGAGCGGCGCGGTCGACGGGCGGGGAAAAGCCCTCCGTGTCGATGCCGTGGTGGATCACCTCTGCGCGGCGTTCGAGGTAGCGCGCACTGCGCGCCGATGTGGCGATCAGTCCATCCATGCGGGCGATGAGCCAGCGGGTGTAGCCGGTGTGCCTGCGCTGCGAGGCGGAGGTGAAGAGAAGCGCGAGCCGTCGCCGGAAGAGCCCGCGCAGGACCAGGCCAAGCGCCATCTCCGTATTGCGCCGCGCATGCCAGACCCTCAGCCGGTTGCGCGGCATCACGAACATCCGCCAAAGGGGCAGATGCGGCACATGAGGCGGAAGACCCGGCCCGGTCGCGACAATCCCGATCGTCCGCGCCTGCAGCGGCACGAGCCGCACCACCGTCGCCGTCACGCCGGACAGGCGCCGCTTCAGGTTCGGCGCGATCACCTCGATCGCGCGGAGGTCCGGGGTTCCGTCGGGGGACATGCACGCTCCTTCCCCCGCGATGGTTAGCCGAAGGGCGAAGGCTCTGCCAGCCTCAGGCGTCGCGGCTGAAGAGGTAGAGCGCGAGACCGGCAAGAAGCGGCACAAGGAAGAAGAGGAAAAGCGCCGTGAAGGGCGCCTCGGGGGAAGGCGCACCGACGGAGGCGGCGCGATGTAACCTGCCTGAGGCGAACTGCAGCACGCCGGCCCCGCCGATCCCGAACATGTTGAGGAGCGTGACACCCCGGCCGAGGAGATGTGGCGGCAGGAAAGCCCGCCCGTGCGCCATGATCGCCGGGAAGGAAGACCCCGCAAGCCCGAGCGCGGCAAGAAGCGCCGCCGCCGTCCAGATCCCCGACGCGGGCCAGAGGGCGAGCGCGGCAAGGCAGAGCGCCGCCGCGGCGTTGCCCACGAAGACCCCCCATTTCTTCGTGCCTAAAAGGCGGTCCAGTGGACCGTAGGCGAAGTTCCCGGCGACCATCGCCAGCGCCATCAGGAGCGTCACCCGGCCGATCGTCGTGCCGTCGGCGCCGAAAACCTCGGCAAGGTAGGGACCGGCCCAGAGCCCGCGGATCGCCGCCGCCGGCGCATAGGCCACGGCCATGATCGGGAGGATCGCCCAGAGCCCGGGGATGCGCAGGAGATCAAGCACAGAGCCCCGGCCCGCCTCGGGCGCCTCAACCCGGTCCGGGTCTCGCACGAAGAGGCCGAGCGTGAACGCGACGAGTAACGTCACCGCCGCAAGACCGAGGAGCGTCGGCCGCCAGCCCGCCGCGGCGACGAGGGCCGCAAGGGGTGCGGCACCGGCGATGTTCCCAAGCGAGCCCACACCGATTATGGCCCCCGCGAGCGTGCCGAAAACGGCGGGCGAATAGATCCGCGCGAAGATGTAATAGGACGCCATGAGCACCGGCGAACAGCCGACGCCGATGAGCGCCATGGCGAGATGGATCGCCCCCGGCCCCTCGGCGAGCGCGAAGACGAGCGCCCCGCCGCCGCCGCCGACGCCGAGGAGCGTCGAGACCGTGAGCCGCGGGCCGATACGGTCGAGTGCTGCGCCCACCGGCATCTGCATCAGCGCGAAGGTGATGAACCATATCCCCGACGACAGCGCGAGGTCTGCCGGTGTCGCGCCGATCTCCGCCCCGAGCGTGGGCGCAAGCACCGCGAGAAACGCGCGGTAGAACTGGCTCAGGACATAGCCCGCCACGAGAAATGCAATTCCGGTCCGCATGGATCCTCCGCGCCGGACCGTGAGATATCTCTGCGGGGGTTGCAAGAGCGGGCGTTGATCTTGGCCGCGCCCTCGGGGACACTGTGTCCGAACCGCCGGGGAGCACACCCATGACCGACCTCGAAGCGCGCATCGCGCAAGGCCGTGGCGATACGCCGGCCGATCTCGTGCTTCGCGGCGGCAGGGTCCTCGATGTGGTGACCGGGGCGCTGGTCGCGGGCGACGTGGCCATTGCCGGCGACACCATCGTCGGCATCGGCGCCGTCTACGAGGGGCGCGAGGTGATCGACGTGACGGGCCTGACGCTCGTCCCCGGTTTGATCGACACGCACCTGCACATCGAAAGCTCGCTCGTCACGCCCTTCGAATTCGACCGCTGCGTCACCCCGCGCGGAATCACCACGGCGATCTGCGATCCGCACGAGATCGCCAATGTCATCGGCCTTGACGGCATCCGCTGGTTCCAGGAGGCGAGCCGCCACACATTGATGGACCTGCGCGTGCAGCTTTCGTCCTGCGTGCCCTCGACGCACATGGAAACGGCGGGTGCGCGGATCGACGCGGAAGACCTGGCAGCGGTCATGGGCCATCCCTCGGGCATCGGGCTGGCGGAATTCATGAACTACCCCGGCGTGATCCACCGCGATCCGGGCTGCATGGCGAAGCTCAGGCTCTTCGCGGGCGGCCATGTCGACGGCCATTGCCCGCAACTCACGGGCCGCGACCTCAACGCCTACATCGCCGCCGGCATCCGCACCGAGCACGAGGCGACGACCGCCGCCGAGGCGCGCGAGAAACTCCAGAAGGGGATGCGTGTCCTGATCCGCGAAGGTTCGGTGTCGAAGGACCTGAACGCGCTTGCACCGGTTCTGACCGACGTGACCTCGGCCTACATGTGCCTGTGCACCGACGACCGCAATCCGCTGGACATCGCCGAGCACGGGCATCTCGACTACATGATCCGGACGCTCATCGCCAGGGGATGTTCGCCGCTCGCCGTCTACCGTGCCGCGAGCCTTTCGGCGGCCGAGGCCTTCGGCCTGAAGGATCGCGGCCAGATCGCGCCGGGCAAGCGCGCCGACATCGTCGCCGTCGACAGTCTGGAGGACTGCCATGCCCGGCTCGTCCTCTGCGCCGGACGGCTGGCCGACGCCGCCGCCTTTGCCGCGCGCCCGACGCTCCCGCCGGTCGGGCGCCATTCGGTCAGGGCGCCGAAGGTCCGGCCGGAGGATTTCCGCGCCCGCGCCAACCGGACCGAGACGGACGTGATCGGCATCCTCGAGGGCAAGATCATCACCGAGCACCTGCGCGAGGGGATCCCGGTGCAGGACGGCGACAAGCGCCCCGACCCGGCACGCGACCTGATGCGCATCGCGGTGATCGAACGGCACGGGAAGAACGGCAACATCGCCACCGGCTTCGTGAGGGGATTCGGGATGCGGGCCGGCGCCATCGCCTCCACCGTCTGCCACGATCACCACAACATCGCCGTCGTCGGTGCCGACTACGCCGACATGGCACTGGCGGCGAACCGGATGGCGGAAATCGAGGGCGGCTTCGTCGTGGCGCGCGGCGGCGAGGTGCTGGCGGAACTCGGCCTGCCGGTGGCGGGGCTGATGAGCCTCGATCCGTTCGAGACGGTGCGCGACCGGCTCGTCGCGCTGCGCGCCGCCGCGAGAAGCCTTGGCGTCGTGCTGGAGGAACCCTTCCTCCAGCTCGCCTTCCTCGCCCTGCCGGTGATCCCGGCGCTGAAGATCACCGACCGCGGCATGGTCGACGTGGAAAGGTTCGAGATCATCGCGGGGTAGCGGTCGGGACGGCGGGATCGGGCGGGAAAGGGCGAGGCACTGCCTCGCCCCGCCCGTGTTGCGTGTTCCCCCTGTAGACCTCTCAGCCCACGAGGAATGTCCAGCCGCTGCGCTTCAGCAGCCGTTTCGACCAAGCCACCGCGGAAAGGCGCGCCCAGACCAGCGCGATGAGCGCGGGCGAGGACCACAGCGCAAGGGCGAACAGAATCTCGACGTCGGTCATCCCGGGGTCCGGTTCGGGATCAGTCCGGGGTGACGGCGACCGCTTCGCGGCACCAGTCGAACAGCCGCGCGGCATCGGCGGGCAGGCATTCGCCCATATCGCCGGCGAAGGCGTGAAAGGCTTCGGCGTATTCCGCACCCACCGCCGTCAGCACCGCCACGCCCTCGCCCAGCGCCCGGCCGATCAGCGGGCGGAAGCCGCGGCCCTCGGCCTCCTGCCGTCCGAAGCGGTTGAGCAGCAGCACCCTCGGCGCACCGGTGTCGAGCGCGGCCGCCACCAGCCCCGCCGCCTCCTCGAGCGATGCGGCATTGAGCCGGCAGCCGGCGGAGCCGGGGCCGAGCGACTGGCTGATGCGGATCACGCGGTCGGTGCCGATGACCCGCAGGTCCATGTCGTCGGGCTGGCCGTCGCTGCGGGCGGTGTTGCGCTGGATCGCGCCGGCGAAGGCGATGCCCGCGTCATCCAGCCGACGCGCGAGATCGGCCAGGCAGCGGTCGGCTCCGGCCTCCGCGATGATGTAGCCGAGCATGGCCCCTCCCCTTGAATCCGTCCCCTTCGGAATACAGGATGCCGGCCAGGTCGCAAAGCCGTATGGAAGGGCACGATGACGCACGGATTCCGCCCCCTGGGCGAGGACGAGATCGACGCGGTCATCGCGCTCTGGGACCGCGCCGGCATGACGCGGCCCTGGAACCAGCCGCGCGCGGACATCGAGGCGATCCGCGCCAACCCGAAGTCGGCGCTTCTGGTCGCCTGCGCGGATGGCGTCCCGGTTGCGAGCGTCGTGGTCGAGGACGGCGGCCACCGCGCCTGGGTCTATTACCTCTGCGCCGATCCGGCGCGGCGCGGCGAAGGCTGGGGCAGCAGGGCCATGGCGGCAGCGGAGGACTGGGCGCGGGCGCACGGGCACACCAAGCTCCAGCTTCTCGTCCGCCGCTCGAACGCGCCCGTCATGGGTTTCTACGAGCACCTCGGGTACGAGGAGAACGCGGTGGCCGTCCTGCAGAAATGGCTCGACCCCGAGCGCGAGCGCGCCTTCCGCGAGAACCCCGATGCCCACTGATCCACCCTGCGTGATCCTTGCTGGCGGTCAGGCGCGGCGGATGGGCGGAGGCGACAAGGGCCTCCTGCCGCTCGGCTCCGGTCGCGTCATCGACCACGTCATCGCCCGCCTTGCCCCGCAGTGCGGCGCTCTTGCCATCAACGCGAACGGCGATCCTGCGCGCTTCGCGGACTTCGGCCTGCCGGTGCTGGCCGATCCGGTGCCGGGGCAACCCGGGCCGCTCGCCGGCATCCTCGCGGCAATGGACTGGGCGGCCGGGCACGGGGCCGGGGTGGTCGTCACCGCGGCGTCCGACACCCCCTTCCTGCCGCGCGATCTCGTCGCGCGTCTCGCCACCGCGGCGACCGGTGGCGGGGCCGTGGCCGAAGGGCCGGACGAGGCAGGGCGGGTGCGCGCACATCCGACGTTCGGACTCTGGCCAGTCGCGCTGAGGGATCGGCTTGCGGAAATGCTGGCCGAGGGCGAACGTCGCGTCGGGGTCTGGGCGACGGTCGCCGGCGCCGGCAGGGCGTGCTTTCCGGCAGACCCGGTCGACCCCTTCTTCAACGTCAACACGCCCGAGGACCTTGCCACGGCGGAGCG
>NZ_JAYRTX010000092.1:0-13720 GCF_041919395.1 Albidovulum sp. | reverse complement strand
GCAACCGTGTCGAACCAGTCGGCCAGCGGAATCTCGTCGATGAGACCCGCGGGGCGCGAAATGCCGGCGTTGTTGAAGAGAGCGTCGATCCGGCCGAAGCGGCGCATGACCGCGTCGAAGGCGGCCTCCACCCCGGCGGGATCGGTGACGTCGCAGACGATTGGCAGGGCTTCGAGCCGACCCGCAGCCACCTCGGCCAAGGGTTCCTGCCGGCGGGCGAGGAGTGCGACGTTCCAGCCCTCGGCGAGGAATCGCTCGGCCGCGGCCCGGCCGATCCCGGCGCTCGCGCCGGTGACGACGAGCGTCCGGGCCATCTCAGAAGGCCCGGAAGGTCATCGTCGTCAGCGTCCGGGCGATGCCGGGAATGTCGAAGAGCTTGTCGGTCAGCCAGTGGCCCACGTCGGCCTCGTCGGGGATGTAGACCTTGGCGATGAGGTCGTACTCGCCGGAGGTCGAGTAGAGCTCGGACACGATCTCGCGGTCGTATATCTCGTTCGCGACCTCGTAGGTCTTGCCGGGCTGGCAGCGGAACTGGACGAAAACACAGCGCATGGGGGCCTCCTTTCAGCCGAGACTAGCGGGGCGCTCGCGGGACGGAAAGCGGCGGATGCCTCCGGCAGACGTATTTGCACCACGATCACGGTGCAGTCAGTCTTCCTCGCCGGCCACGAGCGCAAGGGGGGCGGCGGATTTCGGCAGGTCGTCGGTGGTGAGGGGAAGGGCGGGCCGCGCGAGACGGTTGCGCACGACCCAGTGCAGCCGCGTCTCGGCCCGGGTGATGGCGACATAGGCGAGGCGCTTCCAGAGGGGGATCCCCGCCTCCATCCGCCCCGTCCGGGCTGCGACGAAAAGGTCGGGCGCGAAGACCTGCACCTCGTCCCATTGCGAGCCCTGCGCCTTGTGGATGGTCACCGCCGCACCATGCAGGAAGGCCGCGCCCATCGTGGCGGCGGCCGGGATGAAAGGCTCCTCCTCGTCCGGAAGCTCGATCTTGATGATGGAGGCGGCGGAAACCTGCGGGTCCTCGGCACCGATGACATGGAGCCGCGCAAAGCCGGGGTTCTTGCCCGGGCCGAGGTAGATCACCTGCGCGCCCTTGATGAGACCCCGCGCCTCGAGGTCGATGCGTTTCTTGCGATGCTTCAGCGGCAGCTCGATCCCGTCGCAGATCAAGGGCTCGCCGGGCAGGAGTTCGTCGGGCGGCGCGCCGTAGGCAGCGCGGAACGCCTGGATCAGCCGGATGCGCGTCTGGTTGCGCCAGACAAGCGCGGGGGATCGCGCCATGAGCCCCGCATCCACCCTTTCCGCCCAGCGCACCCGGTCGTCGCGCCGCGCGGCATCGGCCACCATCGCCTCGAACGTCTGGAAGCTGAGTTCCGGGTCGGCGAGCGCATGGGCGAGATCGAGGATGGGATTGTCCTCTTCCTGCCGGTGGATACGGTGAAGCGTGAGCTTGCGCGCCTCCGGCAGGCGGTCGAAGACCATCTCGCCCGACTGACCCACGGGGGCGAGCTGAGCCGGGTCGCCGAAGAGGATCAGCGTGGGAAATATCTCCTTCAGGTCGGCGAGCTGACGTTCGTCGAGCATCGAGGCCTCGTCAACGAAGCCGATGTCCAGCGGGTCCTCGCGCCGCTTCCAGCCGAGGATGAAGTCCGAACCCCTGAGCCCGGCAGCGGCGAGCGCACCGGGAATCGACTTGACCTGGTCGTAGAAGGCCTTCGCCCGGTCGAGCGCGAGGTCCGTCAACCCCTCGATCGCGGGCCGATCGCCGGTGCCGGCAAGCCAATCGGCGATCTTCTCGTATTCGGGATCGTAGACCGGCGTGTAGAGGATGCGGTGGATCGTCGTCGCCGGGACGCCCCGGTTCCGCAGCACGCTCGCCGCCTTGTTGGTCGGCGCGAGGATCGCGAGCGTGCGGCGGTCCTTGCGGCGGCGGCCCTCGTAGTCCCCGGAGATCGTGTCCACCCCGGCTCCCGCCAGCGCCTTCGCCAGCGCGGCGAGGAGCATGGTCTTGCCCGAGCCGGCCTTGCCGACGACCGCCATCACCTGCCCGCGCGCCGGCGCGTCGGGGCGCAGCGTGCCTTCCAGGAGGTCGATCCCGGCACCCGCGAAGGCATCGGCGACACGGTCCCAGGCTTCGGCCTGATCGTGGGAAAATCGGAGCGCGGGGGCGGACATGGCCGCGACCCTACAGGGGCCGCGCGCCCCTTTCCAGCGGCATCAGGCCGGACGACTCAACCCCGGCCCGGCGCGCCCCGGGCGACTGCCTGCGTGGGGCGTTCTCAGCCGCCGCCGGTCTGGACGTCGCCGGGATTTCCACCGCGATCCGGGATGAGGACCGCATCGGGGCGAGCGCGCAATTGCCCGATCTCCGTTTCGGCGACGCGGAGGGTGCCCTCGAGCTGCGCCGCCAGCGCCTCCAGCCCGTTGGTCTGGGAAAATGCCCTGAGATCGGTCAGCACATCCAGTATCCAGTCGTATCGCATGGTTCCCTCGCCCGGCAGGAGGAATGCGCCCCACACCTCAACCAGTGGGAGCAATTCTTCCGAGCACCGCCCCGCAATTGCAACCCCCCGGTTGTGACGGGATGGCCCGGCGCCTCGCGTCGAGGATCCCTGAACCCAAGGGGAAGGCCCGCGTCCCTGGCGGGATCGCCGGCCTTCGCGGCCGGGGCAAAGTCAGCGCGGCCGGCCGGCCTCGAGCGCGTCCTCGAAGGTCCTGAGCCCGGTGCGCGGCGCCTGCACCAGCACCGCCATGTTGCCCGGTTTGTGCTCGTTCCGGCGCATCTTCATGTGGGCGGCCGGAATCTCGGCCCAGGGGAAGACTTCGGACATGCAGGGATCGAGCCGGCGTTCCAGCATCAGCTTGTTGGCCGCCGCCGCCTGCTTGAGGTTGGCGAAGTGGCTGCCCTGCACCCGCTTCTGGTGCATCCACAGGTAGCGCACGTCGAAGGTCAGGTTGTAGCCCGTGGTGCCGGCGCAGATGACCACCATGCCGCCCCGCTTGACCACAAAGACCGAGACCGGGAAGGTCGCCTCGCCGGGGTGCTCGAACACCATGTCGACGTTGTTGCCCTTGCCGGTGATCTCCCATATGGCCGCACCGAACTTGCGTGCCTCCTTGAACCACGCCGCGTATTCGGGCGTGTTGACCTTGGGCATCTGGCCCCAGCAGTTGAAGTTCTTGCGGTTGATCACGCCCTTGGCGCCCAGGCCCATGACGAAATCGCGCTTGTCCTCTTCCGATATCACGCCGATGGCGTTGGCGCCCGCCGCGTTGATGAGCTGGATCGCGTAGGAGCCGAGCCCCCCGCTCGCGCCCCAGACCAGCACGTTGTCGCCCGGTTTCAGGATATGCGGCCGGTGACCGAAGAGCATCCGGTAGGCGGTGGCGAGCGTCAGCGTGTAGCAGGCCGACTCTTCCCAGGTCAGGTGCTTCGGGCGCGGCATGAGCTGCTGGGCCTGGACCCGGGTGAACTGGGCGAAGGAGCCGTCGGGCGTCTCGTAGCCCCAGATGCGCTGGGAGGGCGAGAACATCGGATCGCCGCCGTTGCATTCCTCGTCGTCGCCGTCGTCCTGGTTGCAGTGGATCACGACCTCGTCGCCGACCTTCCAGCGCTTCACCTTGTCGCCGACCTTCCAGACGATGCCAGAGGCATCCGAACCGGCGATGTGGTAGGGTTGCTTGTGGCCGTCGAAGGGGCTGATCGGCACGCCGAGCGCGGCCCAGACGCCGTTGTAGTTGACGCCCGCGGCCATAACGAGCACCAGCACCTCCTGGCTGTCGATCTGCCAGGTATCGACCACCTCGACCTGCATCGCGGTGTCGGGCTCGCCGTGGCGTTCGCGGCGGATCGACCAAGCATACATCTTCTTCGGCACGTAGCCGAGGGGCGGCATCTCGCCAACCTCGTAGAGGTCCTTTTCCGGTGCGTCGTAAGGCGCAATCTCGGTCTTCACGTCCAGGGCCATCCGCGTCTCCTGCAGTCTTTGCCGCAACGCAGAATCGTCGCGGCCTCCATCGGAGGAATATGTTCCGTCGCGCAACATTGCAATAGAGCATAAGGTCTGTTTTGTAATTTTATGTCTCACAAAACTTTCGCCTGCACGAAAACTGGCTTGGCGCCTTCAAGTTCTATGCCGCAGCCGCAGCAAGGTGCTGCGCCACCGGGGCCGCGTAGAACTCGACGAGGGCGGCATCGCGAGCCGGAACAGTGAGCCGCGACCCGTCGCGGCGGACGACCTTTCGGAGCGTGAGAATCGCCAGTGCCGCCTCCACGGCGCGGGCAGGGTCGCCTCCCGGCAGTTCCAGGCGTACCCCGCGCGCGGCCAGAGCCGCGACAAGCCGGGCCGCCTCGGCGTTGAGCGCGGCAATGTCCATTTCCTTCTGCGCGCCGAGCGCCGCGCAGATGAGCGGTACCGGCAGGACCGGCACGTTCGCCGCAATCCGCCGCATCAGTTCATCGGCGAGTGCCGCGGTGACGTCGTCCTGTGGCTGCCTCAGGAAGTCCGACAGCGACAGGGGCTGGCCGAAGCTGACAGAGGCGTTGCCGAATTTCTGGAAACGGCCGGTGAAGACCCTGCGCAACTGGCGCCCGAGGAAGAGGAGGATTGCCCAGGGAGAGGCACGGAATCTCCGCTCGCCCGTGGCGGCGGCCGCGGTCAGCACGCGGTCCTCGATCACCCGGTCGTAGGCAAGCGACACCGGCACGAAGACGACATCGCGCCCGCCGGGCCGGTGGCCTGCGACGATGTAGGAAAGGATGCCGAGCTTTGGGCGGCCCACCCGGCCGTCAAGCGACAGGCCACCCTCGGGGAAGACCGCCTGCGCGACGCCCTCCTCCGTCGCCATCTGGACATAGCGGGCAAGGACGCGCCGGTAGAGCGGGCTGGCCGATTTTCGGCGGATGAAATAGGCGCCCGAGGTGCGGATGAGCCACGACAGCGGCCAGACCCGCGCCCATTCGCCCACCGCGTAGGAAAGCGCCGAGCGGTCGGCGGCAAGCCAGGTGACGAGCACGTAGTCCATGTTGGAGCGGTGATTCATCACGAACACGACGGTGGCGTCGGCCCCGATGTCGCCGATTGCCGGGAAGGGCGCGACCTGCACGCGGTAGACGAGCCGCGCGAGCCACTTGGCCGCGCGGGCGGCGACGCCGAAATAGACGGTAGCGGAAAAGGCGGGCACGATCTCGCGCGCATAACGCCGTGCGCGTTCAAGCTGCACCGTCTCGGGCACCCCGGTCGCCGCCGCCTCGGCCGCGATGGCTTCCGCCACCTTCGGGTCGTGGGCAAGCCGCACGATCATGTCGGGCCGGGCCATCAGCTTGAAGGGCCGGATCGGGTGAGTAAGCCGGCGGTTGAGCCGCTCGACCAACCGTTCCATCCGGCGTCTGAGGAACCAGCGGACCGAGGGGAACAGGAAGTGGGAGGCGAAGGTGACCCCCGCGAAGGCGAGGATCAGAAGGAAGAGCCAGAGGGGCAGCGTGACGGGCCGGAACATGCGCCGGAGCGTGGCAGGGACGCCGGGCCGGGTAAATCCCGTCATGCCGCAACGCAGCGAATTGACACGGTCAGGATATGTCGCCTATCTCTGCCTCCACGAAATAAAGTTTCAAGCGTGATTCCGGAGCCCCGCGATGACCGAGCGCAATAAGGACAGTCAAGCCAAGCACCGGCCCTGGCTCTTCCGCACCTATGCCGGCCATTCGACGGCGGAAAAGTCGAACGCGCTTTATCGCGCAAACCTCGCCCGGGGGCAGACCGGCCTTTCCGTCGCCTTCGACCTGCCGACCCAGACCGGCTATGACAGCGACCACGAGCTTGCGCGCGGCGAGGTCGGCAAGGTCGGCGTGCCCGTGTGCCATCTGGGCGACATGCGGATGCTGTTCAGGGATATCCCGCTCGAACAGATGAACACCTCGATGACGATCAACGCGACCGCGCCCTGGCTACTGGCGCTCTATATCGCGGTGGCCGGGGAGCAGGGCGCCGACATCGCCGCCCTGCAGGGCACGGTCCAGAACGACATCATCAAGGAATACCTGTCGCGCGGCACCTATATCTGCCCGCCGAAGCCCTCGCTTCGCATGATCACCGACGTCGCGGCCTATACGGCGGAACACCTGCCGAAATGGAACCCGATGAACGTCTGCTCCTACCATCTGCAAGAGGCGGGCGCGACGCCGGAGCAGGAGCTGGCCTTCGCGCTCGCCACCGCTATCGCGGTGCTGGACGATCTCAAGGGCAAGGTCGCGCCCGAAGCCTTCCCGGCGATGGCCGGCCGCATCTCGTTCTTCGTGAACGCCGGCATCCGCTTCGTCACCGAGCTTTGCAAGATGCGCGCCTTCACCGAGCTCTGGGACGAGATCGCCCGCGACCGCTACGGCATCGAGGACGAGAAATTCCGCCGCTTCCGCTATGGCGTTCAGGTCAACTCCCTCGGCCTCACCGAACAGCAGCCGGAGAACAACGTCTACCGCATCCTTCTGGAAATGCTGGCGGTGACGCTGTCGAAAAACGCCCGCGCCCGCGCCGTGCAGCTTCCCGCCTGGAACGAGGCGCTCGGCCTGCCCCGGCCCTGGGACCAGCAATGGTCGCTCCGGATGCAGCAGATCCTCGCCTACGAGACCGACCTTCTCGAATACGGCGACCTCTTCGACGGCAATCCCGCCATCGCCGCCAAGGTCGAGGCGCTGAAAGCGGGCGCGCGCGAGGAACTGAGGACGCTCGACGGCATGGGCGGCGCCATCGCCGCCATCGAGTACATGAAGGCGCGGCTGGTAGAGAGCAATGCCGAGCGGCTGAACCGGATCGAGACGAAGGAAACCGTGGTCGTCGGGGTGAACCGCTGGACGGAGGCGGAACCATCGCCGCTGACCGCGGGCGACGGCGCGATCCTGACCGTCGACCCTTCGGTCGAGGCCGATCAGGTCGCGCGACTGGCGGAATGGCGCGCCGCGCGCGATCAGGGCGCGGTGGACGCAGCGCTGACCGAGCTGCGCTCGGCAGCGACTGCGGGGCGGAACGTCATGCCCGCGTCCATCGCCTGCGCGAAGGCCGGCGTCACCACCGGCGAATGGGCGGGTGTCATGCGGCAGGTCCACGGCGAGTATCGCGGGCCTACCGGGGTGGCGAAAAGTCCCTCGAACCGCACCGAAGGGCTCGACGACATCCGCAATGCCGTCGATGCCGTGTCCACGCGCCTTGGCCGGCGGCTGACGTTCCTGATGGGCAAGCCCGGGCTCGACGGCCATTCGAACGGCGCCGAACAGATCGCCGCCCGCGCCCGCGACTGCGGCATGGACATCACCTACGAGGGCATCCGCCTGACGCCGGCCGAGATCGTCGAGGCGGCGGCGGACACCCAGGCGCATGTGGTGGGGCTTTCGATCCTCTCGGGCAGCCACCTGCCGCTCATCGCCGAGGTGATGGAGCGGATGCGCGCCGCAGGCCTTTCCGACGTGCCGGTCGTCGTCGGCGGGATCATCCCGGACGAGGATGCCACGAAACTGCGCGAGTTGGGCGTGGTGCGGGTCTACACGCCCAAGGATTTCGAGCTGAACCGGATCATGTTCGACATCGTGGCCGTGGCGGAGCCGAAGGCCGAAGCGGCGGAGTGAGGGGAATCAGCGGATTCCCCCTATCAGGGTCCCGGCGTCCCGGTCAGCGCTGATCAGAAAGAATATACGTCCGCCGTCGCCGATCTTGGCCTGTTCGCTCGGCCCAAGAACAAGAGCGCGACCGCCAATCGGCGAGAAGTCGACCCTTCCCGGCAGCGAGGACCGGTTGCGCAATACGGCAAGTGGCGTTGCGCCTTCGCAGATCATCGCCCCATCCTGAAAGGTCACTGCCGGCATCGACGGCTTTCCGGCGATGTCCAGACACGAATTCGCAGCTATCAACGCGCCGCCCGCGGCCTGCGCCGCCCCGGCCGACGGCACTGCCTGCGGCAGGGCGGCGGCGGAGGCGCCGGTCTGCCCTTGCGGACCCGCAGGGCCGGGCAGGCCCTGCGGTCCCTGTGGACCCTGCACTCCCGCCGGTCCGCGCAAGATGTCTGCGTGGTCACGCGCCAGCAAGGCGGCAAGAGTGTCGAGATCGACAGCCGCCGGCCCCGTGCCGGCGCGACGCAAGTCGGACAGCTCCTTTTCGATCGCGTCAAGGCGCGCTTTTTCCTCGTCTCCCACGGCGGGAGCGTCTGCGCGCCGTTCGAGCGCTTTCAGCCTGTTGTCGATTTCTCCGAGTTGTTCAATGAACCGGTTGCCGTTTATTTCGGCTCTTACGATGCGTTCGATGTAATCCGTATCGGTCGCGCGCTTCGCTTCCGCCGTCGCGTCCCTCGTCGCCTCGGTAGACATCTGTGCCCCAACGAGGGCCACCACGCCGCCGAAGATTGCCGTTGCGACACCTCCGACGGCCTTGAGTACAATAGGACGCATCCCGCCCGGTTCCGTCGCCATTGCCTGACCCCGTTCGATTCCCGCGATTTCAATGCTGGCCCACGGCCTTGACTACGACAAGAGTGAATGCCTTGCCTCGGAATGAGGACTTCGCGCAAATGTCCGAAACAGGAAGAAGGAAATCACATGTCCTTCCATATCGGTGCCAAACCCGGCGAGATCGCCGAAACCGTCCTCATGCCCGGCGATCCCTACCGCGCCAGATGGGCGGCGGAGACGTTTCTCAAGCACGCCACCTGCGTCAATCAGGTGCGCGGGATGCTCGGCTTCACCGGCACATGGAAGAGCCACCCCGTCACCATCCACGGCTCAGGGATGGGGATGCCCTCGCTCTCGATCTATGCCAACGAACTCATCCGCGACTACGGCGCCAAGACCCTGATCCGCATCGGCTCGGCCGGGGCGATGCAGGAGGCGGTGAAGGTGCGCGACGTGGTGATTGCCATGACCTCCTCCACCCTGGCCACGCCCTCGCGCGGCTTCTTCCGCGAGATGAACTTCGCCCCCTGCGCCGACTACGGGCTTCTCGAAAGGGCCGTCGCCGCCGCGCGGACCCGGGGCATACGATTCCATGTCGGCGGCATCCATTCCTCCGACGTCTTCTACGACGAGCGGCCCGACCTGATGGAGGCGCTGAAGCGGCACGGTGTCCTCGCGGTGGAGATGGAGGCGGCCGAACTCTACGCCGTCGCCGCCCGCCACGGCGTGCGCGCGCTGGCCGTGCTGACGATTTCCGACCACCTTCTCACGCACGAGGCGCTGCCTGCGGAGGACCGCGAGCGGAGTTTCGGCGACATGGTCGAGATCGCGCTCGAAGCGGCGCTCGGCTGACACCATGGCGACTGCCCCCCTCCCCTCGGGGCCGATCGAGATTCGCGTGGCACGGATCGAACAGCTCTTCGAGTCGCTCGACCCCTCGCCCTTCCACGAGCGCGACCTCGATCGCGAGGCGGCTGACTACATCGCCGGCTGGGCCGGCGACCTGCCGGAAGCGGCAGCGCTCAGGATCGTGATCCATCTGCCGGCGGATGAGGTGCAGAGGCCCGAGGCGGGGCAGATCGCGGGGGCCGTCAGCCACCATTTCGGCTATCTTGCCCTCACGACGGAACGTGCACTGCGCGAGCTGTTCCGGGTGGGCCGGCACTACCTGGCCATCGGAGTCGTGATCCTCGGTCTCTGTCTCGTCGGGAGCCAGCTTGTCCGGACGCATTTCGGCGAAGGGCCGGTCGCCAGTGTGATGCGCGAAAGCCTGATCATTCTCGGCTGGGTGTCGAACTGGAAGCCGCTCGAGACCTTCCTCTACGACTGGTGGCCGGTCCGGCGCCGGCTGAGGCTCCTGCGCCGGCTGGCCGCGGCACCGGTCGACGTCGGCGTCTGACCCTCCGCCATTGCATGCAGCGACGCGTTCTGCTTCCCTCGCCGTCAGGAAGGAGACGCCCATGCCACACCTTGCCCGCCGCCCCTGGGTGCCCGCCGCCTGCGAGGGTCTGATCGCTCGCCACGCCGCCGGCGCCGCCGCGCCCCAGGCCGAGGTTGCGGCCCGGATAGAGGCCCTGATCACACGCAACGCCGCGATCCATGACCACGACTGCTTCAACCTCAATCCGGCGACGAACGTGATGAACCCCAAGGCGGAGGCGGCGCTGGCGCGCGGGATGGGGTCGCGCCCTTCGCTCGGCTATCCCGGCGACAAGTACGAGATGGGGCTCGAGGCCATCGAGGAAATCGAGGTCATTGCCGCCGAGCTCGCCGCGGAAATCTTTGGTGCCGCCTATGCCGAAGTGCGGGTCTTTTCCGGCGCGATGGCCAACCTCTATGCCTTCATGGCACTGGCACGGCCGGGCGACACGATCATCGCCCCGCCGGCGACGGTCGGCGGCCACGTGACCCATCACGAGGCCGGCTGTGCCGGGCTCTACGGGCTCGTCACCCACCCTGCGCCGGTCGATGCGGATGGCTACACCGTGGACCTCGACGGGTTGCGCGCGCTTGCATTGAAGGTCCGGCCGAAGATCATCACGCTCGGCGGATCGCTCAATCTCTGGCCGCATCCCGTGCGCGCGGCGCGCGCCATCGCCGATGAGGTGGGGGCGGCGCTGATGTTCGACGCCGCGCACCAGTGCGGCATCATCGCCGGCGGCGCCTGGGCAAATCCCCTGGCCGAAGGCGCGCATCTGATGACGATGTCCACCTACAAGAGCCTGGGCGGCCCCGCAGGCGGGCTGATCGTGACGAACGACGCCGCCATCGCCGAACGGCTCGACCACATCGCCTTTCCCGGCATGACGGCGAATTTCGACGCGGGCCGGGTGGCGGCGCTGGCGCTGACCCTGCTCGACTGGCGGGAGTTCGGGCGCGACTACGCCGCGAGGATGATCTCGGTCGCGCAGGCGCTGGCCGCAGCGCTCGCGGCCGAGGGACTGCCGGTTTACGGTGCGGACCGCGGCTTCACCGCCTCGCATCAGTTCGCCGTCGAGGCAGCCGCCTTTGGCGGCGGTCAGACGGCATCGAAGACCTTGCGGAAGGCAGGCTTCCTCGCCTGCGGCATCGGGCTGCCATTGCCCGAGGTTCCGGGCGATCTGAACGGCCTGCGTCTCGGCACGCCGGAGATCGTCCGGCGCGGTGTGACGGAGGCCGATGCGCCGGCGCTTGCGCGGCTGATCGCGGCCGCGCTGAGGTCGAACGACCCGGCCGCGCTGGCGGGCGAGGTGGCCGCCCTGCGCCAGCGGTTTACCGGGCTTCACTACGTGCGATCCTGACACCGCGGGGCGCCGATCCCGTCCCCGAGGCATTCGCGCCGCAAGGCGATCAGAGGCCGTGGCTGCGGTCGTAACCGCTCGGCGCGGGTGGCTGCCAGCCGGCCAGGGCTGCCGGATCGGGCGCGAGGATCTCGACGCGGAGCGGGAAGCAGGCGGCCGCGTCCGAGGAATGCTCGGCCGAACAATCCCCGCCGGGACAGGCCGAGAGCGCACCGAGAAGGTCGATCTCGGCGAAGAACTCCAGGAAATCGCCCGGGCGCACCGGCGAGGCCTTCATGAAATACTGGCCGGTCTCGCGGCTGAATCCGGTGCACATGAAGACGTTGAGGACGTCGTGGACGTGACCTTCGGCCTCGCGCGGGTGAAGGCCGGTTTGGGACGCCAGTGCACGGGTAAGGTTCGAATGGCAGCAGTGATGGTACTGGCCGCCATGGCTGAGAAGGTTGTGGGTGTAGGGATCGCAGCGCGTGCCGATCACGTCGTGCACGGCGCCGCCAAAGCCGTCGAACCCGTACCAGTCGAGTGTGTCATGGGTGATCGTCGCCATCGGCCGAAGGTGCGGGAAGCAGGACCAGAGCCGGTCGCCGGTGGACAGATGCGTGCCATGGAGCGCGCGGGTCTTGCCGGAGTAGAAGCGTTCGGAAAGGTCGGCCGCGTTCCAGAGGTTGAGATCGCCGACCTGCGGCCCCTCGATCGAACCGACGCGGAAGAAATGGCCCGCCGGCACACGGAAGCAGGCGGCTTCGCGCGGCGGCGCCGTGACTTCGGCCACGGGGCGGAGGGTCGCACGGGCGGCGCGGTAAAGCGCCATCGGCGCTTGCGGCAGGGTCTCGGTCGGGTAGCAGATCACCGGCGGCACGGCGCGGCGCAGATCGGCGTCGGCGGGCCGCGGAGTTTCGGGAAGGTCGGGCTTCATCGGGGCACCTCGTGTCGCCGGCATCCTTGGCGACGGGGGGCCGGCCGGTCAACCGCCATCAGCGTGCGCGCAGGCAATGGCGCGGGCGGCCGTCGGTTTCAGCGCCGCAGGCGGCGCAACGGTAGTGCTCGGGCCCGCCCGACCGGTCGAGCCGCCAGCGGCAGGCGCGGGTGACCGTGGAGCCGCGGCGGGCGAGCCAGAGGTAGACGACGACCGAGGCCAGAAGGATGAGGAGCAGGAGCGGCATGGCGCCTCTCTAGCAGGTCGGCATGCACCGGCAAGCCGGCAAGGTCGTCGCCCTCGTCTGTCACGGGGCTTGCGTGCGTCTCAAGACGCGCCCTTCCTCAGGCCACCTGGTGGGGAATGGCAGGGCCTCGACCGAACTCGCCAACAGCGAGGAAGCCTTTGCCGACTGGCTCGTCGGCCGGATGATCCAGCCGTTCCGGATCGAGGAGGGGGCCTGGAGGCTGCCGGACACCAACTTCGTCTTGTCCGGCATTTTCACATCGTTCGCGGTGCGTGACGGAAACCTCATTGCAGGGCATCAGCGATGCTTCGGAACCGCCGCTCGTCCCGTGGTCCTGACGCTCGGTCGCTGACGCGGTGCCTGAGTCGGGGCGGGAGTGTGCCAGCTCGACCGAAAGCGGTGGCGACGTCGGGCATAACGGCCAGGCTTGGGCGACAATTCCTCTCACCGATCGATCACTCTGCCAGGTTGGGTTGTCAATCTTACGCCACGTACCCGTTTCGTCCCGGCGCATTTCGCTTGCCAGCCGGGACGCGGACACTAGGCTCTGTCCATCTTGCGCGGCACATCTCAAGGACGCCGCTCAACCAGCAGGAGGATTTCCCATGATGAACAAGCTTCTTCTGACGACCGTGCTCAGCGTCGGTCTCTGCCTTCCGGCGATTGCCGCCCAGGTGCAACCGGGCGAGACGCTGGCCGAGAACCAGGAGTACACCTACTGGCTTCTCGACGCGATCAAGTCGATGGATCCGCAGATCAACACCGATGTCGAAGGCTCCGGCATCCTGCGCGCGCTCTTCGAAGGGCTCTACAACGAGGACCAGAACGGCGGACTCGTCCCCGGCGTGGCTACCGATCACGAGCTTTCCGACGACAAGACCGTCTACACCTTCCATCTGCGCGACAATGCCAAGTGGTCGAACGGCGACCCGGTCACCGCGCAGGACTTCGTCTATGCCTGGAAGCGGCTGGCCGATCCGAAGACGGCATCGGAATATGCCTGGTACATGGAATTGATGCAGGTGAAGAACGCCTCCAAGATCATTGCCGGCGAGGCGCCGGTGGATGACCTCGGCGTGAAGGCGGTGGACGACCACACCTTCGAGGTGACGATCGAGGCGCCCCTGCCCTATTTCCCGAAAATGCTGACCCATGCCTCCACCTTCCCGGTGAACCAGAAGGCGATCGAACAGTTCGGCGACAAGTGGACCGAGCCCGGCAACCTCGTCGGCAACGGCGCCTATCTCTTGAAGGAGCACATCCTCGGCGAAAAGGTCGTGATGGAGCCGAACCCGGCGTACTGGGACAACGAGCACACGATCCTGACCAAGGTCACGGCG
>NZ_JAYRTX010000091.1:0-13722 GCF_041919395.1 Albidovulum sp. | reverse complement strand
CAGAGCCTCGCCAAGGGCGCGCGGATGCATGGCGCGCGGATAGTCGAGGGCGTGCGGGTGACGGGCTTCGGCATGGCGGGCAACCGGATCGTGAGCGTGAAGACCACGCAAGGCGAGATCGCCTGCGAAAAGGTCGTCAACTGTGCCGGGCAGTGGGCGCGGCAGGTCGGCGCGATGGCGGGTATCAACGTGGCCCTGCAACCGGTCAGGCACCAGTATATCGTCACCGAGCAGATCGCGGGGCTCGCCGCCGATGCGCCGACGATCCGCGACCCCGACCGTCGCACCTACTTCAAGGAGGAAGTGGGCGGCCTCGTCATGGGCGGCTATGAGCCCGACCCGCAGCCCTGGACCACCGGCGATGTGCCCGACGACTGGGAGTTCCGGCTTTTCGACGACGATTTCGATCATTTCGAGCAGCACATGGATCAGGCGATCGCCCGCATCCCGGCGCTCGCCGAGGCGGGCGTCAAGCAGATGATCAATGGGCCGGAAAGCTTCACCCCGGACGGGAACTTCATCCTCGGTTCCGCCCCGGAATGCGCCAACATGTATGTCGGCGCCGGCTTCAACGCCTTTGGCATCGCATCCGGGGGCGGCGCGGGCTGGGTGCTGGCCGACTGGGTGATGACGGGCGAGGCGCCGCTCGACCTCTGGACCGTGGACATCCGCCGCTTCTCCGGCATGCACCGCGACCGCGACTGGGTCCGCGACCGCACCTGCGAGGCATACGGCAAGCATTACACCATCGGGTTTCCGCATGAGGAATACGAAAGCGGCCGGCCGCGCATCGTCTCGCCGCTCTATGACCGGCTGAAGGCGCATCGCGCCGTCTTCGGATCGAAGCTCGGCTGGGAACGGCCGAACTGGTTCGCGCCGGAGGGGAGGGAGGCGAAGGACGTCAATTCGATGGGGCGGCAGAACTGGTTTGATGCCGTGGGAGAAGAGCACAGGCATGTGCGCGAGGCCGTGGGCATCTTCGACCAGTCCTCCTTCGCCAAGTACGAGGTGAGCGGGGCGGATGCGGCGCGCGCCCTCGATTTCGTCTTTGCCGCAGACGTGACGAAGGCGCCGGGGCGGCTGACCTATACCCAGGCGCTCAACTCGCGCGGCGGGATCGAATGCGACCTGACGGTGGCGCGGCTGGCGGAGGATCGCTTCTACCTCGTCACGGGGACGGGGTTCCGTACCCATGACCTCGCCTGGATCGCCGAGCATCTGCCCGCGGGGGACGTGGCGATCCGCGACATCACCGAGGATTGGGGGGTGCTGTCGCTGATGGGACCCCTGGCGCGCGGTGTGCTGGCACGGGTGACGGAGGCGGATCTGTCGAACGCGGCCTTCCCGTTCGGCCACGTGCGGGAAATCGGGATCGCGGGGGCCACGGTGCGGGCGCTGCGCGTGACCTATGTGGGCGAGCTCGGCTGGGAACTGCATGTGCCGCTGGCCGCCACGGGCCGGGTCTTCGACGCACTGATGGCGGCGGGCGCGGGCGCGGGCATCCGGCCGGTGGGCTACCGGGCGCTGGAATCCTTGCGGCTGGAGAAGGGCTATCGGGCCTGGTCCTCGGACATCACGCCGAACGACACGCCTTTCGAGGCGGGGCTCGGCTGGGCGGTGAAGATGCGCCGGAACGCCGATTTCATCGGCCGCGGGGCGTTGGAAGCCGTCGCAGGCCAGCCGCTGAAGAAGCGGCTCGCGGGCTTCACGCTGGAGGATCCGGCCGCCGTGCTGGTCGGGCGCGAGACGATCCTCAGGAACGGCGAGACCGTGGGTTACCTGACCTCGGGCGGCTACGGCTACACGGTCGGGAAGTCCATCGGTTTCGGCTATGTGCGCAACGCGGATGGAGTGAGCGACGACTACCTGACCTCGGGCAGCTACGAACTGGTCGTCGCCAACGAGCGCTTTGCGGCGCGGCTCGCGCTCGCGCCGCTCTACGACCCTGAAAACCTCAAGGTGAAGGCATGAAGTCCGACCGTCACGCGAGAATCGTCATCATCGGCGCCGGCGCGATCGGCACGGCCATCGCCTATCACCTCGCGCGTCAGGGCGAGCGCGACGTGCTGGTCCTGGAAAAGGCGCAGGTGACGCACGGCTCCACCTGGCACGCGGCAGGGCTTGTCGGCCAACTGCGCGGCAAGCGGGCGCTCACGCGGCTGATGCAGAACTCCGTCGCGGTGTTCGACCGGCTCGGGGCCGAATCCGGCATGGCGACCGACTGGAAGAAGGTGGGTTCGCTGCGCCTTGCCGCGTCCGAGGCGCGATGGAGCGAGATCCGCCGCTCGGTCCAGCTTGCGAAGAGCTTCGGCTTCGAGGCGCATCTCGTCTCGCCCGACGAGGCGAAGCGGATGTTCCCCCATATCGAGAAGACGGGCGTCGTCGGGGCCGCCTGGATCCCGACCGACGGATATATCGACCCCTATGCGGTCACGATGGCCTTCGCGGCAAGCGCGCGCAGGGCTGGTGTCCGGATCGAGGAGGGCGTGACAGTTTCCGGCATTCCCGTGAAGGGCCGCCGGGCGCTGGGCGTCGTCACCGACCACGGCACGGTTTCGGCCGACATCGTCGTGAACGCCGCGGGCTACTGGGCGCGGCGCGTCGGCGCGATGGCGGGGGTGGCGGTGGCCGCGGGTGTCGTCGAGCACCAGTACTTCGTCACCGAAAAGGGACTCGACATAGCGGACGATCTGACGACCCTGCGCGACCCCGACCACAACTTCTATCTGAAGCCGGACGTGGGTGGCTCCTTTGCCATCGGCGGGTGGGAGGAGGGGACTCGCACACTCTGGAACCAGTGGCCGCCCTTCGACTTCGCCCGAGAGCTTTTTCCCGCGAACATGGAGCGGCTGGAGCTTTTCGCCCTGCCCGCCGCCGAACGGCTGCCGATCCTGAACGAGATCGGCATCAGGACCGTGATCAATGGCCCGATTCCGGTTTCGGCGGACGGCGAGCCGATCATGGGTCTCGCGCCGGAACTCGACAACTTCTACCTCGCCTGCGGCTTCACCGCGGGCATCGCGGCCTCCGGCGGTGCGGGCGAGGCGATGGCGAACTGGATCGTGAACGGCGATCCCGGCCTCGACCTCTGGCCCTTCGACGCCCGCCGGTTCGGTGCCCCCCATGCCCGCGCCTCCTGGCTCTCCGCCCGGGCGCAGGAGGCCTATGCCGCCTATTACAAGGTCCACTGGCCAGGCGAGGAACACCATGCCGGCCGCGGCCTGCGCCGCTCCTCTCTCTACGAGCCCTTGAAGAGCGCGGGTGCCGTGTTCGGCGCGCGCTTCGGCTGGGAGCGGGCGAACTGGTTCACGACCTCGGACCCAGCCGCGACCGACACCCCGAGTTTCGAGGGCACGCCCGGCTGGCATGACGCTGTCGCCGCCGAGGTGCGGGCGATCCGTACTGGCGTCGCGCTGATCGACCAGACCTCGTTCGCGAAGTTCGAGCTTTCGGGGCCGGGTGCGCAGGCAGCGCTGAACCGGATCGCGGCGGCAGACATATCTGGGACGCCGGGCCGGGCGATCTACACCCAGCTTCTGAACGACAAGGGCGGGATCGAGGCCGACCTCACCATCCTGCACCGGGGCGCGGAGGATTTCCTGATCGTCACCGGATCGGGCTTCGGCGTGCGCGACGCCAACTGGATCAGCCGGCACCTGCCCGAGGGGCTCGCGCTTCGCGACGTGACGAATGCCCACGCGGTTCTCAATCTCTGCGGGCCGAAGGCGCGTGACGTGCTGGCATCCGTCACCGATGCGGACGTCACGAACGCGGCCTTCCCGTTTCTCGCGGCGCGCGAAATCGTGATCGGCCAGGCGCCCGCGCTTGCCGTGCGCGTGGGCTATGTGGGCGAGCTTGGCTGGGAGCTTTACGTCCCGACCGACTATGCCGGCCACGTCTACGAGACGCTGAAGGCGGCCGGCGCGGCGCATGGCATCCAAGATGCCGGCTACCGCGCCATCGAAAGCTGCCGGCTGGAGAAGGGTTATCTCTACTGGTCGGCGGACATCACGCCGGAGACGACGCCGCTGGACGCGGGCCTCGGCTTCGCGGTGGCGATGGGCAAGGGTGAGTTCACCGGCCGCGCCGCACTTGCGGCCCTCGGCGCTCCGAAGCGACGGCTGGTGACACTCTCGGTCGAGGGCTTCGCCCCGTTCCTTTCGGGTGAAACGGTCCTGCACGAGGGCCGCCCCGTCGCGTCGCTGACCTCCGCCGGATACGGCCATCACCTCGGCCGGACCATCGGCTTCGCCTATCTGCCGGTCGAACTGGCTGGGGCGGAGGGTTTCACCATCGAGGCTTTCGGCAAGCCCTACGCCGCGACACGCGGCCCGCGCTGCCTCTACGACGCGAAGATGGAAAGGCTGAAGGCATGAGCGACATCGACCGTGCCCGCGCGGCGATCGCCAGAATCCCGGCGCTGAAGGACAGGGTCGAGCCGGAGCGGCTCGGCGGGCTCACCAACCTCGTCTACCGGGTGGGCGATCTCTGCCTGCGCATCCCCGGAGCCGGTACCGAGGAATACATCGACCGCGCGAACGAGGCGGTCGCGGCACGGGAGGCGGCGCGGGCGGGGGTGAGCCCCGAAGTGATCCATGCCGACCCCGGGACCGGCGTCATGGTGACCCGTTTCATCGAAGGCGCCGTGACGATGGACCCGGCGGCATTCCGCACCCGAACGGGCGCGCCGGCGCGCGCCGCCGAGGCATTCCGCCGGCTGCACCGCTCGGGCGCCGTCTTCCCGTTCCGCTTCGAGCTCTTCGCCATGATCGACGAGTACCTGCGCATCCTCGCCACGAAGGACGTGGCCCTGCCGGAAGGCTACCACGGCGTCGTGGCCGAGGCCGGCGCGGTGCGTGCGGCGCTGGCCGCGCAGCCCCTGCCGCTCGCGCCCTGCCATTGCGATCCCCTGTGCGAGAACTTCCTCGACACCGGCCTGCGCATGTGGATCGTGGACTGGGAATACTCCGGCATGAACGACCCGATGTGGGATCTGGGCGACCTGTCGGTCGAGGCGCAGTTCGACGAAGGTCAGGAGGAAGAGATGCTGCGGGCCTATTTCGGCGGGGCGCCCTCGGCCCGCGACCGTGGCAGGGTGGTCCTCTACAAGGCGATGTGCGATCTGCTCTGGACGCTCTGGGGCCTGATCCAGCTTGCGAACGGCAATCCGGCCGACGATTTCCGCGCCTATGCCGAGACGCGCTTCGCGCGCTGCAAGGCGTTGATGGCCGAGCCGGCCTTCGCGCGGCACCTCGCCGCCGTCGCCGGCTGATCTCAGGTCCGCGCCCGGTTGAGGCGGCTGGACAGGAGATCGCCGGTCTCCTCGAGGATCGGGTAGGCGATCATGGTGATCGCGGAGTTCACCTGTTTCAGCGCCCGCAGCGTTTCCTGGTGGACGTTCGAGGTTTCGATGCTCTCGCTCAGCCCCATCTTCAGCCGGTCGAGATGCGACCGCTGCAGCGCCTGTTCGAGGTCGCGCACCCGGTCCTTCTCCTCGACGAGGGCGCGGGCTGCGTCGGGGTTCAGCGTCATCAGCACGTTGAGCCCGGCCTGGACGTTCGCGAGCACGCGGTCATGGAAATCGCGGATTTCGCGCCAGCCGGTATCAGAGAACACGGTGCCGTTCCGGTCCAGCCGCTGGGCGAGTCCCAGCATCGTGTCGGCGATGGCGTTGCCCGCGGTCTCAAGGTTCACCGCCATGTCCGCCAGCTCCAGCGCCCGGTCCGACACGTCCTCGTCCTTCAGGTTGCGCTGGAGCTTTGCAAGGTAAAGCTTTATGGAGATGTGCATATTGTCGATCTCCGTTTCCTTTGCGCGGATCGCGTCGGCAACGCCGTCGCTCCAGGTCGCATAGAGCCCGATGACCGAGCGCAGCATTGCCTCCACCGCCTCGCCCATCTGAAGAAGCTCCCGCGCGGCGCAGGCGAGCGCGCGGTTCGGATCGGCGAGCGCTGCGGAGTCAAGGGCACTCGTCCGGGCAAGGCCCGGCGTTTCGGCGGGTTCGCGGACCCAGCGCGAGGCGAGCGCAAGCATCGGCCCGACGAGCGGCAGGGCGAGGATCACGACGGCGAAGTTGAAGACGAGATGGAGGTTGATCACCTGTTGCGCAGGCCCGCTTCCGAGCCGGTCGAGCGACGGGGCGAAGGCAGAGAAGGCAAGGAGCGTTGCCACCGCGCCGCCCCCGCGCAGGACAAGGTTGGAAACGACGGCGCGCCGCGCCCCGGTGGAGGTTCGCGGCGTCAGCATGAAGGCGGTGACGCTGCCGCCGAGATTCGCGCCGAGCACCAGCGCGGCGGCGGCGGACACCGGCAGGATGCCCTGTGCCGCGAGCGTCACGAAGAAGAGCACCGCCGCGACCGAGGAGAGGACGCCCCAGGCAAAGAGCGCGCCGATGACGAAGGCCGTCACGGGGTCGCGGCCGAGGTAGGACATGGCCGCGGCCACGGCGCGGCTGTCCGACAGGGGCTCGGTGGCCGTTCGGATCATCGTCAGCGAGACGAAGATCAGGGCGAGCCCGATCAGTACCCGCCCCGCCATGCGCCATTCGCGGCTCTGGGACTTCAGGAACAGCGCGACCCCGGCGAGCAGGATCACCGGCACCAGCCAGTCGGCGCGCGTTAGAAGGATGCGTACCACGATGGCCGAGCCGAGGTCAGCGCCGAGGAGGATGGCGAGACCCGACGCGGTGGCCAGCGTCCCGGCCGCCACGAAGTTCGCCGTCAGGACTGCGACGGCGGTGGAACTTTGCAGCCCGACGGCAGCGGCCGTCCCGGCCAGCGCCGCGGCGAAGCGGTTGTTGCCGCTCTGGCGCAGAAGCCGCCGGAGCGGCACGGCCCAGCCGCGCTCGACTCCTGTCCTGACGAGGCGAACCGCCCAGATGAGGAGTGCCGCGGCCCCCGCGACATGGAGGACAAAGAGGAGAGGGGAGGTTTCGGGCACGTCGTCGGTCCGCCATGAGTCGTTGCGTCATCAAACTGTCACAAAACATTTACAATCCGCCAGCCCATCCCTTGCGGCAGGACGAGGGCACCAATTGACCCATGGGCGCGGGCACGCACAAATAGCACAAAGAGGGGACCATGGCCTTCACATTGCGCCAGCTTCAGTTCTTCGTCGCCGCTGCCGAGGCGGGAAGCGTGTCGGGCGCGGCGCGGGCGCTGTCGATCTCGCAGTCGTCGGTGACGGAGGCGATCCAGTCGCTGGAGGCCGATCTCGGCGTGACGCTGTTCGATCGGCGCGCGCGCGGGCTCGACCTCACGCACAAGGGCTCGCTCTTCCTGCGCCATGCGACGCAGATCCTCGGCGATGTCTCCAACGCACGGATGGCGTTTCAGGAGGACGCAGGCCAAATGGCGGGCCGGCTGTCGCTCGGTGTGACCTCGCTGGTGGCGGGCTACGTGCTGTCGGACATCCTCTCGCGGTTCCGCCGCGCCTGGCCGCAGGTGGAGCTTTCGGCGATCGAGGACAATGGCGACTACCTGCAACACCTTCTGATCGGCGGAGAACTCGACGTGGCGGTGATGCTGACCTCCTCGATCCGCGACCGGGCGGCGATGCATGTTGAATCGCTCCTCGTTTCGCCCTACCGGCTCTGGCTGCCGCTCGGCCATCCCCTGACGGATGCCGAGTCGATTTCGCTCGACCAGCTTGCCGGCGAGCCGCTGATCCTGCTCACGGTGGACGAGATCGAGGAAAGCACACGCAGGCTCATGGCCGCGATGTCGGTCAGGCCCGACATCGCCTTCCGCACGCGATCGGTGGAGGCGGTGCGGAGCCTCGTCGCCACCGGTGCGGGCGTGGCGCTCCTGCCGTCGCTGGTTTACCGGCCCTGGTCGCTCGAAGGCGACCGGATCGAGATCCGCGACGTTTCCGGCGACCTTCCCTCGGTGCAGGTCGGGCTCTGCTGGCGCAAGGGCGCGCCGCTCTCGACCGTCGCCCGCGCCTTCATCCGGGCTGCCCAGGGGGCCGTCCCGGAGCGTTGAAGTATCGGATTTTCCGAAGGCATATATCTATCTTTTGATATTGCGATTGATGATCCCCGGTCGCACAGTCGGCGCAGCGCGGGCGCGGGGGGCGCTGCGCTTTCCTTTTGGGAGGATGGCAAGATGAGCATGTCGGTGTCGCGTGCGCTTCGCGGGGTTGCGCTGCCCGTCGCGGTGGTGTGGGGCTTTGCCGCCTCGGCGCAGGATGCGCTTACCGTTGTCGACGGCTACCTGGCGGCATGGAACGCCCATGACAGCGCCGCCGCCGCGGAGTTTTTCGCCGACGGGGTCGTGTACTACGATGCCTCGGTCGGCACCCCGGTCGAGGGGCGCGACGCAGCAAAGACCCAGGTGATCGACGCCTTCCTCAATGCCGCGCCGGATGCCGTCTGGACGCGCGATGGCGAAGCGATCGTCAGCGACGGCGCCGTCGCCTTCGAATGGACGTTCGGCGGCACCAACAGTGGCGACTGGGCCGACGGGACCAAAGCCACCGGCAAGAGCTTCAGCTTCCACGGCATGTCGCTCTTCCGCGTCGAGGAGGGCAAGATCGTCCGCCAGTCCGACTACTACGACGCGCTCGGCTTCTACAAGCAACTGGGCCTGATGTAACCGGCCCGCGACAGGAGAGGTAACACGATGACGAAACGGTTCCTGATGACGACCGCGGCACTGGCGCTGGCGTCGGCCGGCGCGGCCTCGGCGCAGATGACGGCGGTCGGCGACGGCGAAGGGCAGGTCGATATCGTCGCCTGGCCGGGCTACATCGAACGTGGCGAGACCGACAAGGCCTTCGACTGGGTGACCAAGTTCGAGGAGGCGACAGGCTGCAAGGTCAACATCAAGACCGCCAACACCTCCGACGAGATGGTGGCGCTGATGAACGAGGGCGGCTTCGACCTCGTGACCGCCTCCGGCGACGCCTCGCTGAGGCTCGTCGCGGGCAAGCGGGTGCAGGCGATCAACACCGACCTCATCCCCTCCTGGTCGAAGGTCGACGATCGGCTGAAGGACGCGCCCTGGTTCACTGTGGACGGGGTCCACTACGGCGTTCCCTACCAGTGGGGACCGAACGTGCTGATGTACAACACCGAGGTCTTCCCCGAGGCGCCGACTTCCTGGTCGGTCGTCTTCGAGGAGCAGACGCTGCCCGACGGCAAGTCCAACAAGGGCCGCGTGCAGGCCTATGACGGGCCGATCCACGTGGCCGACGCCGCGCAGTACCTGATGAAGCACAAGCCTGAACTCGGCATCACCTCGCCCTACGAGCTCAACGAGGATCAGTACAAGGCCGCGCTCGACCTCCTGCGTCAGCAGCGGGAGCTTGTCAGCCGCTACTGGCACGACGCCTTCATCCAGATGGACGACTTCAAGAACGAGGGCGTGGTCGCTTCCGGGTCCTGGCCCTTCCAGGTGAACCTCCTGAAGTCCGAGGGGCTGCCGATCTCCTCCACGATCCCCGAAGAGGGGGCGACCGGCTGGGCCGACACGACGATGATGCATGCAGAGGCGCCGCACCCGAACTGCGCCTACAAGTGGATGGAGCATACGCTTTCCTCGAACCTGCAATCCGATCTCTCGGTCTGGTTCGGCGCCAACCCGGTCGTGCCGGCCGCCTGCACCGACGGGTCGGGGATGCAGACCGCCGAGGGCTGCACCGCCAACGGCATGGACGACTTCGAGAGAATCCGCTTCTGGACCACGCCCGTCGCCAACTGTTCGCAGGGCGAGGGTGCCTGCGTGCCCTACTACCGCTGGGTTTCCGACTACATCGGCGTGATCGGCGGCCGCTGACCCATACCACAGTCCCGGGACCAACCGGGGCCACCACGTACTCCCCCGGCCCTGCGCCGGGGGACATTTCCCGGATTTTCGCAATGACACCCGCCGTCGAATTCCAGTCCGTGTCGCGCCACTTCGGAGCGGTGAAAGCCGTGGATCGGGTCGATCTGACCATCGCGGAGGGGTCCTTCTTCGCCATGCTCGGTCCGTCCGGTTCCGGCAAGACGACGTGCCTCAGGCTCATCTCGGGCTTCGAGATGCCGACCTCCGGCGCGGTCCGCATCTTCGGCGAGGACATGGGGACGGTGCCGCCCAACCGCCGGCACGTGAACACCGTCTTTCAGGATTACGCGCTCTTTCCGCACATGAGTGTGCGGGAAAACGTCGCCTACGGGCTGATGGTGAAGGGTGTGGACCGGCGCAGCCGCGAGGCCCGCGCCGAGGAGATGCTTGCCCTGGTGAAGCTCGACGGCTTCGGCGGGCGCAGGCCCGCGCAGCTTTCTGGCGGGCAGCGGCAGCGTGTGGCGCTCGCCCGCGCGCTCGTCAACGAGCCGCGGGTGCTGCTTCTGGACGAGCCCTTGGGGGCCCTCGACCTCAAGCTCCGCGAGGCGATGCAGGATGAGTTGAAGTCCTTGCAGCAACGCCTTGGAATCACGTTTGTCTTTGTCACTCACGATCAGGGCGAGGCGCTCTCCATGGCGGACCGCGTTGCGGTCTTCAACGAAGGTCGGGTGGCGCAGGTCGGTACGCCCGAAGACATCTACGAGCGCCCTGCGACGCGCTTCGTGGCCGATTTCGTCGGCTCCTCCAACGTGCTCGCCCCTGCGGTGACCGAAGCCTTCGGCGGGCCTCGGGCCTGGGCGAGCCTTCGGCCGGAGGCGATCCGCCTGGCGCCCGGTGGGAGGGTCCGCGGTACCGTCACCGGCGCGCGCTACCTCGGCGCGGGCACCCGGCTCGAGGTGCGGACCGGGGCGCTGCCGAGGACACCGTCGGACCACCACGACGGCGGGATCGCGGTTCTGGTCCCCGCAGGCGCGGCGGTGCCCGGGGTCGGTGCCGAGGTCGCGCTCGACTGGGACGCGGGCGCGCTGCATCTCATGGGCGAAGAGCCATGAGCGGGGCCGCCCACCCCGCGCGGGGGCCGGGCGACCGGCTCACCGGCCTCTTCTGGCGGCGGCCGAAGCTCCTGACGGCGCTCCTCCTCCTGCCGCCGCTTCTCTGGCTCGGGGTCGTCTACATCGGCTCGCTAGTCGCGCTTCTGGTCCAGAGTTTCTATTCGATCGACCAGTTCTCCGGCCTTGTTGTCCCCGACTTCACGCTGAAGACCTATGCCGAGCTTCTGATCCCGTCGAATTTCGACATCATCGTCCGCACCGTGGCGATGGCGGCGGCGGTGACGCTGGCCTCGGTCGTCCTGGCCTTCCCCGTCGCCTATTTCGCGGCGCGCTATGCGAAGGGGCGGTGGAAGGCGGTCTTCTACCTCGGGATCATGCTGCCGCTCTGGTCCAGCTACCTCGTGAAGGTCTATGCCTGGAAGCTGATCCTCGCCAAGGAGGGGATCGTCACCTGGGCGGCCGAGGGGATCGGCGCCGGGAATCTTCTGAACGCGGTGCTGGCGCTGCCGGTGATTGGCGGGAATTCGCTTTCCACGAGCTACATCGGCACCTTCCTCGTCTTTCTCTACGTCTGGCTGCCCTACATGATCCTGCCGATGCAGGCATCGCTCGAACGGGTGCCGACCTCGATGCTCGAAGCCTCTGCCGACCTTGGCGCGGGCAACTGGCGGACGCTGAGAAGCGTGATCCTGCCGCTTGCCCTGCCGGGGGTGATCGCCGGCTCCATCTTCACCTTCTCGCTGACGCTCGGCGACTACATCATCCCGCAGATCGTCGGCTCCAGCCGCTTCTTCATCGGCCAGGCAGTCTACAGCCTGCAGGGCACGGCCGGGAACATCCCGCTGGCAGCCGCCTTCGCGGTCGTGCCAATCGCCATCATGCTGGTCTACCTGACCATCGCGCGGAAGATGGGGGCCTTCGATGCACTCTGACGCGCGCCCGCCGCTCGCCCTCACCCTCGCCGCGATCGGCGGGCTCCTCTTCCTGCACATGCCGATCGTGCTGATCTTCCTCTATGCCTTCACGACCGAGGACCGCAGCTACCAGTTCCCGCCGCCGGGGCTGACGACGGAGTGGTTCGCAGTCGCCTGGAACCGCGCGGACATCTGGCCGCCGCTCTACCTGTCGCTGCGGGTGGCGGCGCTCTCCTCCGGCCTCGCGCTCGTCCTCGGGACGCTCTGCGCGGCTGCGATGGCGCGGGCGCGCTTCTTCGGGCGCGACACGATCTCGCTTCTCGTGGTGCTGCCGATCGCCCTGCCAGGCATCATCACCGGCATGTCGCTCAGGTCGGCCTTCGCCATCGGCGATATCCCGTTTTCCACCTTCACCATCGTCCTCGGCCACGCCACCTTCTGCATCGTCATCGTCTACAACAACGCCGTGGCGCGGTTCCGCCGCCTCGGTGCCTCGATGCTGGAAGCCTCGGCAGATCTCGGCGCGAACTCGTTCCAGACCTTCCGGCACGTGATCCTTCCCAACCTCGGTTCGGCGCTGCTCGCCGGCGGGATGCTCGCCTTCGCGCTCAGCTTCGACGAGGTCATCGTCACGACCTTCACCGCCGGACAGCAGTCCACCCTGCCGATCTGGATGCTGAACGAACTCGTCCGGCCGCGTCAACGGCCGGTCACCAACGTGGTGGCGATCGTCGTCTTCGTGGCGACCTTCCTGCCGATCCTCGCAGCCTATTACCTCACCCGCGGGGCTGAAGAGACCGCGGGCGGGGGCAAATGAAAGGGAGAGCCCCATGACCATGCAATTCGACACCGGCCTTCTCATCGGCGGCGCCTTCGAACCGGGACAGGAGCAGGGCGAGAAGGTGCTGAACCCGCGCACGGGCGAGCTGATCCTCGACCTGGCGGAGGCGTCGACCGATCAGGTTGACCGCGCGGTGGCCGCGGCGAATGCCGCTTTCGGCGGCTGGTCGCGCACGACGCCGGCCGAGCGGTCGGCGGCCCTTCTCGCCATCGCGGACCGGATCGAGGCCGAGGCGGACGGCTTCGCGGCGCTGGAAGCCCTGAACTGCGGCAAGCCGATCAACGCGGCCCGCGGCGACGAGATCCCGGCCATCGTCGATTGCTTCCGCTTCTTCGCGGGTGCCGTGCGCTGCCAGCACGGGTCCATCGCGGGCGAATACCTCGCCGGCCATACCTCGATGATCCGCCGCGATGCGGTGGGGGTCGTCGCGTCCATCGCGCCCTGGAACTATCCCCTGATGATGATGGCGTGGAAACTCGCCCCGGCCATCGGCGGCGGCAACACGGTGGTCTTCAAGCCTTCGGAACAGACGCCGCTGACGGCGCTGAAGCTTGCAAGAATTCTCGCCGAGGTGCTGCCCGAGGGCGTGGTGAACGTTCTTCCCGGGCGGGGAGAGACGGTGGGCAACTATCTCATCAATCATCGCGGCGTGGACATGATCTCGCTCACCGGCGACGTGGCGACGGGCAAGAAGATGCTGGATGCGGCGGCGAAGACCGTGAAGCGGACGCATCTGGAACTCGGCGGCAAGGCGCCGGTCGTGGTCTTCGACGACGCCGATGTCGCGGAGGTCGTCGAGGGGCTGAGGGCCTTCGGATACTACAACGCCGGTCAGGACTGCACGGCGGCCTGCCGGATATATGCGGGCAGGAAGGTCTACGACAACCTCGTGGCCGACCTGACTGCGGCCGTCTCCTCGATTGCCCTTGGCAACGAGGACGACACGACGAACGAGATCGGCCCCCTGATCTCGCTCCGCCAGCGCGACCGGGTGGCGTCATTCGTGGAGCGTGCGCGCGAGCAGAGCCATATAGCTGTCACCACCGGAGGCGAGGTGATGGGCAACGGCGGCTTCTACTACCGGCCGA
>NZ_JAYRTX010000090.1:0-14326 GCF_041919395.1 Albidovulum sp. | reverse complement strand
GATCGCTAATACGCCCTCGGGGCTCGCGTGCCAAAAACAGGCACAACCGTCGCGGGGTGGAGCAGCCCGGTAGCTCGTCAGGCTCATAACCTGAAGGCCGCAGGTTCAAATCCTGCCCCCGCAACCATAGTCACTTGCCTCACGCCCGCCGCACTCCGGCGGGCGTTGGCATTCGTGGCTACCTCATTGCCGCACAATGACAAAATCGCCCCCAGTTCACCGCGCAGTTCGATCACATGCCCGTTCGGGGCGTCCGGGTCGGGCGTCAGCGTCACGCTCTCGATCAGACCGCGCAGCAGGTCGGCCGCTTCCGGCCGGGCCTCCGGGTCGTTCAGGGCTTCAGCAAGGTCCGCGACTTTGCGGGCGTAGGTCTCGGCGAGGCCGGGGTGGATGGCCACCGGTTCCGGTTCGGGCAGGACGGCGAGCTTCGCCTCCAGCTCCGCCCGTTCCGCTTCCAGCGCGTCCATCTTCGCCTTCATGCTCGGGTGAAACATCCCCTCGGTGATCGCGGTGACGATGTTCTCGATGTCGCGCAGCACCTTCGCGAGGCGCCGCTCCTGCTCGCCCCGGGCCGCCAGGCTCTCCAGTCGCTCCTTCTGCATCTCCTGCTGCCAGGTCGTGATGTACTCCCGGATCAGCTCCGGATGCATCAGCCGGGTCTGGAGGCCGTTCAGGACGCGGGTCTCCACGTCCTTGCGCGCCATCGTCTTCCTGTTCTCGCAAGTCCCCCGGTTCCGGGCCGCCGCGCAGCCATAGCGACTGTCGCTGATCATGATATAGCCCGCCCCGCAGCAGCCGCAGGTCAGGAGGCCCGACAGCAGGTAGCGCGGGCGGTGGCCGCGTTCGATCTTCGGCGCGCCGGGGTCTTCTGCCCGCTCGGTCAGGATATCGTCCCGGATCGCGCCTTGGCGCTGTTTGACCCGCGTCCACAAGGCATCGTCGATGATCCGCAGGTGCGGGACATCTTCGGTGATCCACTCCGTCTCGGGGTTCATCCGGGCCTGCCGTTTGCCGCTGTCCGGGTTTTTGATGAAATGCTGCCGGTTCCAGACCAGGCGACCTCGGTACAGGTCATTGTTGAGAATCCCCGTCCCGCGCTGCCAGTTCCCCGAGATCGTCGAGAAGCTCCACGTCCCGGACCCCTTGCCGCCCGAGCGGGGCGGGGCGATGCCATCCCGGTTCAGCCCGATCGCGATCGACCGCGCGCTCAGCCCCCGGTCATACTCCGTGAAAATCCGCCGAATTATGGCCGCTTCGGCCTCGTCGATGACGCGGTCCCCGGTCGTATGCGTTCCATCCGGCAGGGGCTGGCGGTCCAGACGATAGCCGTAGCTGATCCCCCCGGCCGACTTCCCCTGCTTGACCCGGCCTTCCAGGCCGCGATGGGTCTTCTCCGCGAGATGCCGCAGGAAAATGGCGGACATCGTTCCGCCCAGCCCAACATGCATCTCGCTGATCGGGCCCTCCCCCTTGGTAAAGATCTCCACGCCCAAAAACCGCATGCGCTTGTGCAGCCCCGCGATGTGTTCCTGATCCCGGCTCAGGCGGTCCAGCGCTTCGGCCACCAGCACGTCGAACCGGCCCGTCATCGCCGCCTGCTGCATCGCCTGAAATCCGGTGCGCAAATGCGTCGCCCCACTGATCGCCTCGTCCGCGAAGACCTCCACCACCTGCCAGCCCCGCTCCTCCGCAAGCCGGCGGCAAATCCGGACCTGGTCGGTGATCGAGGCCGACGACTGCATGTCCGACGAATAGCGCGCGTAGATCGCCGCCCGCAGGCCCGTCTTCTCTCTCATCACCGCGTCCCTCTCTCTTCCGACCGCGCCCGCCGCGCATCCACCCGCGCCAGCAGCCGCACCAACTCAACCAGCGCCGGGTGCGGCGGGGGCAGCGGCGCTCCCGGTCCCGGTGCTTCATGCACAGGCCCGGGCTCAGGCGTCGTCGCCTCAGCCCCGGGGGCCGTCGTCTTCGGGGCAGGGCGCTGCGCGCGTCCTGCCTGAACTTCCGTCTCTCCCGTCCGGGCCAAGCCCGGCTCATGCTGCGTCCGCGCAGCTCCTTTCCGTGTCATCCATCGTTGTCCTGCCTTTCCGGCCCCCGGTTCTGCGAAGCGTTCAAGAACAAGCGTGAATGGAGCTTCTGCCCCCTCGGGCCACCCGGCCCGCATCACAAGAATAGTCTACGTCCCCTGCCGGCGTCCCGGCCGAAACAGGTTGGCCACCTCGAAAGATGTGGACAACCGCCTGCTGTCGCCCGCCCGGACCCGTTCACACGGGACCGAAGAGATCCAGCTGCCGCGCATCGCACGGCATCGTCTTCCGCTTCCTACGCGGCCGGGGCGGGATGGAACCGCGACCGCCGATCTTTCCGTGTCCGGCCTGAGCGCGCCCGATATCATCGGGCACGCGCCCCTCGCACAGGCGCTTCGCGAACCGCTTCAAGATGTCTTCCGCCCAAGACGGCACCCAAACCGAAACCCTACACATACCCGCCGCCTTCTTGCGTTCCGCCGAGGCTGCGCTGTACTGGCGATGTTTGGCCTTGTAGGTCGCAAGGCTTTGCTTCGTTTTGCCCCCGTTCGCCTTCGAAATCGTCGTAATGTCTTTGGCCATGATGGCCTCCGCTAAGGTGAAACCCCGAGCGTTCTGCTGCTGAGGACGCCTTCTGCGCCTGACGGGAAATGTAGGGCAAGATAGGGCCTGGCGGTATGCCGTCGCAGCCCGCGCCCTGCGAAACATGTGGATACGCCCCCAAACCTGATGGACGCCACAGTAAACCGGTCGCACCGCCTCGGCGCTCAGGTCGGCGCTCAGGTCGGCGCTCAGGTCGGCGCTCAGGTCAGCACTGCCCTCAGCGCTCACCCGCAATGCGGGGGCGTCGGACGGCGGGCATCCAGCGGAACGATGCTTCACCACCTCGTCATCCGGTTCCGATGCCGATGATCCCTGATCAACATTTGTTCCTCTCGTCCTGCATCCGCCTGCACCGTCGATGCCGTCGGTGGGCCTGGGGCGCTGTGTTTGGGTTCTTGGGGGTGGTTGGAGGGGTTGGCTCCGGACTGGTTCCTCGATCTCGGCTCATTTGGGCCGAAGACACGATGAGAAGAAGAGCGTCCCTTCGGGCGCGGTTGGGGCGTGCAGCATCAGGTCGTTCTGCACCGGTTACCGCACAGACCTGAGGGGGCGCGGCGCAAGGGGCGACCGGAGCAGTTCGCGGCAACCGCCGGGAACCCGCGGCCCCAGGCCCGTAATCCGCGTCCGGCGATACGCCAGATGCCGATGCTGTTGGCGGCGTTGGCCGGTCAGGTCCGGCCGCGGTAGCCGCGTCTGGACGAAAGATGTCTGAGGCATGAGCGCACTCCTTATATACAGGGGCGGCAGGAAGATGACTGAGGCTGCGGTCGGCGCGCCCGGTCCTCCCGGACCGGACGCTCCCTTGGCTGCGCGGATCAGGCGGCGAAGCGCCGACTGAGGTCGGGGCTTGCATCGATGTTATCGGCCCGGTCCGGCGAAGGGAGAGGGTCGAGCGGAGCGCGCCCCGCCCGATGGGCTGGTTGACTTATTCCGGTCTTGCCGATCCGGTGCTCGACCGGCCCGGCGCCCAAGTGGGGCTGTACGGGAGGCATCGCCATCGCAGCCTCAGGCGTCACACGGGCGAGGAGCGCGTCCAGCTCGGGCCCGGTCAGCATCCCGCACCGAGACAGCGCGCCCGCCATCTCCTCCAGCAGCGGGCGATGCTCCGCCACGATGCGCAGGGCCCTCGCCTCGGCCCGGCGCAGGTGGATCTCGACCCGGGCACGCAGATCGACGTCGAGGGCGAGCCGGTCCAACACCGACTGCGGGCTGCCCTCCCAGACCAGACTGTCGCCGAGGCCGAGCGACGCTTCGATGGCGACGGCGAGCAGGGTTGCGCCCCCGAGGTCCGAGCTTGCATCGCCCCCCGCGCCGCCGGAGGGCTCTCCGAAGACATCGATCTCCGCGGCGCGCCCGCCGAGGTCGAGAGCCAGCGCCGCCTCCATCTCGGACCGGCGCTGGCCGATCATTAACCGCTTCGCGTGTGTCGACCCGCCATCCCCTTGCAGGGCCAGCAGCTTGGGCCGCGCCACGCCGGTGGCGGCTGCGACGACAGCGTGGCCGGCCTCATGCACGGCCACCTGCCAACGCAAGGCGTCCGGCATCGGCGGGCGGATCTCGGCCAATGCGGCGGTGAGGTCGTCAACGTGGAGCGCGCGGCGCGCCCGCCGAGCCTTGGCCCGGGCAGCGCGGACGAGGCCGGCGACGTCCGCCCCGCTCATCCCCACCGCCTGCGCCGCGACGCCGCTCAGATCCGAATCGACAAGGGCCGGCCAGGCCTGCCACCTGATCGCAGCCGGAAGGAGGTCGGGCGTGGGATGGCCGATCTGCAGAATCCGATCGAAGCGGCCCGGGCGTTTCAGGGCTGGGTCGATCCGATCAAGGTTATTGGTTGCGGCCATGGCCACAACGCCTTCCTGACCGGAAAAACCATCCAGACACTCCAGCAGAGCCCCCACAACGTAATCGACCCAAGTCGCGTTATGATCCCGCCGGGTACGATCCCCGAATCCATCCAGTTCGTCGATGAAAATGACGCACGGTCCCTCAGCGGAGGCCTTTGCGAAATCGCCCTTCATCGCGCGGATGAGATCGGAGGACCGTTCCCCGCGCGCCTGCCAGGTGGCGACGGACCCGGCGATCACCCCGATGCCCGCCTCCCGCGCAACAAGACGCGCGATCTCGGTCTTGCCGGTGCCGGGAGGTCCAGCGAGCAAAAGTCCCCGGCTCACGTCGCGCCACGGAATCTCGCCTGCTTTCCACGCGCGCAGGTCGTCGATCATCTGCTCGAGCGGTCCCCGCACACTCTGCGGCAGCGGGAAGTCCGCGAGCCCCGGGCCTTCCGCCCGTGGCGGGGCCAGCCGGGTGGCCATCGCGGTGACGGCCTGCGCCGGGTCGGGCCAGCGCATCGCGACGAGGAGGTCGTCCGGCCCGAGGCCACGGAGGGCCGCGTCCAGGGGCAGCGCGGCGAGGCTGTCCTCCGTAATCTCGGCGCCGGGATAGGCATCGGCGAGGATCTCGAGCACGACCTCACGGTCAAGGGGCGCCAGCGGGTTCAGGACCGGGTCCAGCGCCTGCACCGCCGTGGGGATCATGCCGGCGGCGGCGATGAGGATCGTCGGGCGGCGGGCTTCCAGCGCGGCACGCAGACCGGAAGCGAGCTGGGCGAGGGGATCCCCGCGCCGGTCCTGGCTGGTCTTGATCGCGCCCTCCACGGCCATGATCCGCGGATCGGGCAGATGCCCGGGCCAGAACTCCTTGCGCTTGAGAACATGCTCCAGAAGGGAGAACATCGTCTCGTCCAGCGCGGGCGTGCCCGTAACAAGGGCGCTCACGCGACCTGGCTCGGCCAGCGCCGCCTGCATCGCCGCGACCGTGCCGAAGGTCCGGGCGAAGCGATATACGGCCATCGCCGCGGCGGGGCGCAGCCGATAGGCGGGGGCAGGGCCGGACGTCGGGCTGGACGCCGTGGCCTCCGTGTTGGTCAGGGGCAGGCCCGCGCCCTCCGTCTCGACCCAGTCGAGAATGTCGTCCAGGCTCCATTCGGCCGCCGTTCCGGCCCCGTCCGCAGTCTTGGCGGCCGTCGTCCCCGTGGTGCTGTCCATGTCGTCGGACCCGGCGGCCTCGACGGTTGCCGTCTCGGTAAAGGTCTGCGCCTCGGTCACCCTGGCAGGCGCGGCGGGGACCGCCATGGCCGCCCAGGACACGGGCGGCGCGAGCAGGCTCGCCCGGAGCGCGGCGGCAAAGGCGCGCCAGTCGGGCGCGGGCGTCGAGGTCTGGGTGGGAAGGATGGGCTGTGTCATGAGAAGCCTCCGGAAAAGAAAAAGGGGGAACGGTCCGCCGGAAGGGCGGGCCGAAGCGTGGGGCTGGTGGGGAAGCGAAGAGGGCGCCGGGCTCGTTCAGGCAGCGAGGGCGAGGTCTGCGTCCCAGCCGCCCGGTATGGCATCCGTGTGGCCCAGCCGCGCGAGTGCCTCATCAAGGCTATGGCGCGGGTTCCGCCGCAACTCCGGGATCTCGCTGGCGTGGACGACCTGCCGAAGTTGCCAATCCGCTGAGAAGCGGACCACCCCCTCGGTCAGGACGACCATGGCGAGAATGTCGAAGTCGTGCGGCTGATAGGGGCCACGCCCCGTGCAGCCGCGCTCGGAGCGCTGGCGCAAGGTAAAGATGTAATCTCCACGCTCGGTCTGGGCGTGGCGGGTCTTGACCTGAATACGCAGGGACGCGCCGCTCGGCAGAATGAGGACCCGGTCATGCCGTTCGTGCTCGTCGGCCGGGTATACCCGCTCGCCCAGACGCGTGAGCACGCTGTCGACCATGAGCTCGGCTGCGCGCCCCAGTGCCTTCGCGTGGCGGCAGAGGTCTTCCACCGGGGTGTCGGGGTAGGTCGCCAGAGCCTCACGGGCATCGCGGTTCTCCGGCGGGCGGCTCGGCATGGTCATGCCGGGAAGAAAGAGCTGCATCGGTCAACTCCGTCGCGCTTGAAGGGAACGGCGAGGGGGCCGGGCCCCCTCGGAATGGCGTGTGTGGGTCCGGCCCGATCAGGCCGCCAGCATGGGCCAGCTGGCGCCATCATCGTCGGGGCCGGGTCCGCCGAAGTCCTGAAGCGCCATCATTTGCTCGATGAGCTGGAAGTACCGGACCTGCATCTCACGCGTCCGGCGCGCGACCGCATGGGGGCCAGGCACCATGAAACCCGGCTGATAGGCCATGATCGTGTCGAAAAAGAACGCGCGATCCGCGTCATCGTTCTTGGCCATCAGGGTGAAGAGGGCATACCCGAGCTCCCAGAGGGCCCCGTCTTCCGGGCGAACCAGATCGGCGACCATCACATCGTGAAGCGCGCCGTGCAGCGCCTTCAGGGTAGCCTCAGCCTGCTCCATCGCGCGGGCGAAGGGCTCCGCCCGGACATCTCCCGCCAACGGGCGCTGAAGCGGCTGTTCCGCACGGATGTAGCGCTCCATCGCCCCCAGGAGCCCAGTGAAGTTGCGCGACATCGCGGTGTGCGCCACGTTCGTCCCCTCTGACAGTCTCGCCATCAGGCCGCGATCGGCCGCCGCGGTGCCGGTTCCGGGCAGCGCGATGTAGGACGCGAGCGCGGAGAAGGCCCGCTCCATCACGCTGTTGTAGCGATCATGGCCGGGCCGGAAGACCGGGAAGAGCACGGTCTCGTTGCGCATCGAGAGCAGATTCCGGATGATCGCCACCTCAGAAAACGTGTCCGCCGTCAGGACGGTCCGGACCATCCGCGCCACGGTCTGCATCCCATGAGCCATCTCGTCCTCGGTCTCGCCGGCCACGATCACCGCGCAGTGGGTGAGCGTCTGGGCCCGGGCCGTGTCCACCGCGCCGGTGAAGGCCGAGAGGGCCGGGTCCTGGCCCTGATAGCCCCCAAGGTCGCGCTCGGCGTCGGTCAACTCGACCAGCGACCCGACCAGGGCCGTGAAACGCGCGAACATCGCGCGCAGGCCACCCGTCCGGGGTTCAGTGAACGAGGGAACAGTGGTATTCGAGTTCTTAGCCATCAGTGCCTCCATGCAGGGTCTGGCGGTTAGGGAGAGCGCGAGGGTGGAGCCTTGCGTCTCTCCCGATTATATGGAACCATTAAATCATAAAATCAAGTGTGAAACGTGACCGACACTGAGAAAAAATCGAACCGCGGTCGGCCATCGACAGACACGGAGCCGGTCAACCTGCGGCTTCCGCGAACGATGATCCAAGAACTGGACCGGCGCCGGAAAATGGAAGCCGATCTGCCGAGCAGGCCGGAGATGATCCGAAGACTGCTTCAAGACCTCTTGCGCGGAAGCTGACCATCCCCTTGCACCCTGCTCTGCCAACGCTTCTCAGGTCAAACGCGAATGCGTCTAATGAGATCGTGGCGTCCGCCGGGGCCGGCGTGTTCAGCTCGTTGGCGATCGAGGTGTCCGCGATCAAATGGCGTCTAGGAAAAAGGGCGTCGTCATAGTCCAGCCGAACTCGGCCGGGGTCCAGCAATTGGAGTGCGGTGAGCTCACCATCGTCTGCCGATGGACAGAGAGAGCAGGAAGCTGACCTTCGTCGCGGGCCGAACCATGAGGCAGATCAACTGAAACCAAGATCTCGGTCGCAGGGGAAAGCGTTCTCCTCTCGGCTGATCCTCGTCATGAGCGACGACCAGCTCACCTTCATCTTTCGGTGGACCACCAGACGTTGATCATACGCCAAGATGTGTGGCACACAGGCCGGTCGTTTAGCTTCGGTAGCTCACCTGGCTGTCGTTCTCTTTGCGCAGCGTCTGAAGGGCGACCTTGTTGGCTGTCGTAACAAACCGTTTTATGAACGCCGCTCGATCGACGCCGTCCAGCCACCGATCGCCGACCAGGTCTTTGGCTAGAAAATCCCGGAGCACCTCCTGCACGGCGGCCCTGTCCCGCCCGGTCCGGCGGTTGAGGAGAAGGTCGCGAGCCGAAGCCGATGCTACGGTGTCCGCTAGTCGTGCCGGGGCAAAGACTGGCTGACGCGCTTCGACGCTTCTCGCAATCAAGATCGTGCGAATACACCACAGTGCCCGTTTCAGGAGCAGCTCCGAGTTGAGTTCCGCACCGAACCTAGCAAGAAACCACGCGAAATCGGTCGCACGCGCGATGTCTGGCGCATAGCTTGCCCGATATTGGAAGGCTTGCCGCAACCTCTCCAGATAGCCGTCCGGATCTATGAGGGGCTTTGCTTCCTGGACGAGGTGGCAAACGAAGAGGTCGCCGTCGCGGGCGTCTTGCTCGAGCTGTGCCCAAGGGTAGAGAAACAGCGATAGATGACCGACCGTGACGTGGCGGATCTCCTCGTCCAGGCCGATCAGAAGGAGATCGGTATCGGATCCATCAGTTTGATCGGCTCGCGCGAGGCTGCCGAAGAGCAAGGTGGCGGCTACGGGCATACGCGCCTTTCCCAATCGAGCGATCGAGCCGCTGACCCAAGCTGTCGGATGCTCGTCACGTCGTGCCGCCGGCGGCGGCGCGTGCGAGGGCCTCAACCGACATCTGGCGTGACAAGGCTCGAGCTTGGATCACCTCCTCACGGTTGTGTAGCACGATCTGCTGTTTCTCGGGTTTCAGGACGCCGGGTTCCACGTCCAAGTTGTATTCGCTCATCAAATAGAAGCTGAGGCTGAGGCGGCAGGGGCGTAAAAGCCTACCGTCCGTCATGCCATGTTCGGCTGCGACGGCGATCTGGCGCTCGGCCGTCAGTTCAGGATTGGGGCGGATATCGAGATTGATCTTGTGGACCCACTCGAAGTCTAAGCTCGGGTCTACGGTCGCGGGCCGGTGGGCGCTGACAGTCGCGATCCGATTGAGGTTGTAGTCCCGAAAATCGTTATGGTCGCGGGACCAGGATCGGATGTACCAGCGGCCGGCACTATGGGAGAGGGCATGCGGCGCGATTGTCCGTGCTGGCTGCGTCGATCCGGTCAGCGAGGCGTAAACGATATCGATTTCCTGACGTCTGCCGATCGCATCGAGGACTCGGAGCAGAACCTCGGGGTCGGTCGGGCGCCTTCCTAGCGTGATGACTTCGACGGGCGGAACGGTGTTAAACCAAGTGTCTTCCGGCCGCATCCATCGGTTCTCGATGGCTACAAGCTGCAGCAGATAGCGCTCGATGCTCTCGCCGATCAGGACCGGTTCGAAAGCCGCTGTGCGGACGTAGGCCTTCTCCGCGCGATCGTAGCGAAGGTTGGCGGGGGCGATCTTTTCATACTGGGCGATGTCGGCTGACGCCTGCTGCGCCGAGATCGCGAAGGTGGCCGACAGGTCGCTTCGGTTGAACCGCCCGTCCCAAAAAAGGCGGAAGTCGATAAACTCCAGCCGTCGGCGCACGCCCCAGCGCAGTTGCCCGCCATCTTCTCCCATACCATCCACCCTCAAGAAAAGGCGACGCTCTCGAGCAAATCACATCTAGCTACTTGACGCAAGGCCGGAGCTTCCCCATATGATGTAGACGGGACCGGGTGTGGACGCAACCGGCTTTAATTCGGGGGCGGCAGCACACGAATGGCAGTAGAGCAGAAGGATCAGGGTGTTAAGCGGCCCTATAGGGTGCTCAGCCTCGATGGCGGCGGGATGCGCGGCATCTATACGGCGGCGTTTCTGGCGCGCCTGACTGACCAGTTCGCCCGTATTCGCGGCGAACCGGCGCTCGACTTGGGACGCGGCTTCGACCTCATCACCGGGACGAGCACCGGTGCGATCGTCGGCTGTGCCTTGGCGGTCGGTCGCCCGATGACCGAAGTCGTATCGCTTTATCGAGTGCACGGACCCAAAATCTTCCCGCACCGGATCGCGGGAATGCGGAGCGCGATCTACCGCGCAAGTCAGGGCAGCCGATTCGTTCGCGAGGGCGACAAGGCGTTGCGCGAGGCCCTATACGGCGTCCTTGACAACGTGACGATGCTGGACGTGTTCGAAGGGCGCGGCATCTCGCTTTCAATTCCGACCGTGCTGATGAGCGAACACCGCGCCTGGGTGTTCAAGAAGACGCCGAAGAGCGGTGTGCGTGACGATCGCTATCCACTGGTCGATGTTTGCATGGCGACCAGTGCAGCGCCGATCTACCGTTCCTTGGCGGCAATCGACGACCCGAACGCGCCCGGCGGACCCAAGCAGGTGTTCGCCGATGGCGGGCTTTGGGCTAACAATCCGATTATGGTCGGGCTGATCGACGCGCTGACTGTCGCGCCGCCCGATCAACCGATCGAGATCTATTCACTCGGGACCTGTCCGCGTCCCGAAGGCGACCACCTCGATGCCGATAACGCGCATCGCTCAATGCTGGACTGGAGGCTTGGCGCTGATGTCGCGCCGCTCAGCATCTCCGCGCAGGAGTTCGCCTTCGACCATATGGCGCGGCTACTGACCAACGTCATCAGCGACTGCGGCCGCGCGATACGGCGTGTGCGATTCCCCAACAAGCCCGTGCCGGCCAGCATGATGCCGTATCTGGCACTCGACGACACCCGGACCGAAGCGATGGATCGGTTGGTCGGTCAGGCTCACACCGACGCCGATCTGACCAAGAGCGCGTGCGACGACATTAACAGCGAGGACGGACGGATGATCCGCCGCCTCATGCAAGACCTGCCGGCGATGCCGGCGACCGGCGCTGTCTGGCGCTCAGGCTCCAACGAGGATCGGAAAGGCTAGGCGATGTTCGACTGCTCCAAAGACCTGCGTGCGTATCACGACCAAGAGGTAACCCTGCCCAAAAGCGAGCAGGACGCCATGCGCGACCGCCGCAACACCAACCGGACGCGCCTGCGCAATGGTCTAGACAAGGCGAGCAAGCCCGAGCCGATCAAGTTTGTCAAGCAGGGCAGCTACGCAATGAAGACGATGTGCCGGGATCCGGACAACGATTACGACATCGACGACGGCGTCTACTTCGAGAAGGCCGATCTAGTCGGGGAGCGCGGCGCTGAGATGACCTCGCTCCAAGCGCGCTGGATGGTGCGTGACGCGATCGACGACGGCAAATTCAAGCAGGCTCCCGCGGTCCGGTCGAACTGCGTACGTGTCCTCTACGAGAAGGGCTATCATGTCGACCTGCCGGTCTATCGCAGGGTCGTCACCGACACCGGGTTCGGCGAAGAGGTCCATTACGAGCTGGCGGCGAGTAGCGGATGGAAGCGGTCGGACGCGTGCGACGTTTCTGACTGGTACGAGGATCAGCGGGCGGCATCGGCCGATGGCATCCAGCTGCGCCGCATCAACCGTGACCTAAAGAAGTACGCCCGCAGCCGCCACAGTTGGCGCGGCTCGATCCTCAGCGGCTTTGGCATCTCGGTGCTGACAACCGAGAAGTTCAGCGCCAACGACCGCGAGGATCGCGCTCTTTACGACACTATGGTCGCTATCCGCGACCGTCTGAACTGGAACCTGCAGGTGGCCCATCCGGTGACGCCAGGCGACACCATCACCAGCGGACCTGACGATGCGAAGGCGCGTTGCTTCCGCGAGAAACTGACCGAGGCGATCGACACGCTCTCGCCGCTCTTCGACGCTGATTGCACGCGCGAGAAGGCGCTTAAATGCTGGGATAAGGTCTTCGCGACGACCTTCTTCAGCGAGCGGCTGGAGTCGGAGCAGCGGGCGTCTGTGGCTGTCCCCGCGATCATCGGGTCGGCCGCCCTGTTGAGCGCGACATCGGCGGCGGCGAGCGCGGTCAGCACGGTCGGCGGCGGCCGTCATGCCTAAAGATCTGCTCCCGCTCCGCTGGCGACAGGCGGCGCTTCTCCTCGAAGTGACCCTACGCGAGCGGGTGGGAGCGGCGTTTGAACGCCTCGATCGCGGTACGATAGCCAGAGACTATCCGGCGCGCGACTGGATCGTCGGCGCATGGCGGATGAGCGTCGCTTTTTCCGACGGGGTCACGCGTCGGATCGATGTTCTAGCCGGTGCTCAATTCCCGACGACGCCAGTCAGGACGGCTCTGGTCGACCATCCTGAAGCGATGACTTGGCCACATGTCGAGAGCGATGGCGTCCTGTGCCTTTGGCCGAACGCGACAGAGTGGGATCCTGACGATCCGGCCGAGGTGGCGATGGACCTGTTACACCGCTCGGTACGCCTGATTGAGGAGCTGCTGGAGGGCTGCATCATCGAACGCGACTTCCGCGAGGAGTTCGTCACTTATTGGGGCTACCGCGCGCACGCTCGGGGCGAACGTCTGCTCAGCTTGGTCAGTCCTCGGTCGCCGTCCCGCCCGGTGCGGGTTTGGCGAGGCAAGAGTCTAGAGGTCGTCGGCGAGGACCACGACTCCCTTGAGGATTGGGTGCGTCGTCGCTTCGGCGGTAAAACGTCTGTGAAGACCGAGGCGGCCGCCTTTCTGTGGCTCGACGAGCCATTGCTGCCTGGGGATTACCCCGAGACAGCCGCCGATATGTACAGCCTGGCCGAGCGGACCGGCGATGACGCGAAGTTGGCGCTCGAAGAGGCGGCGAAGGCGGAGCCGGACGAGGTCTTGGTGCTGTTGGGCGCGGTCGGACGGGGCGGTCCGGCCGCGATCGGGGTGAAGGTTCCGAACCCCAAGCGGTGTAAAGGCCGCCCCCGCGCGCCGGACGAGCCCTTGTCGAAAGGTTTTCGGCCTCGCAATACCCCTGGGCCCGTCCTACTTGGGAGGTTCTTTGGGGCGGCGCCGGTTGTGCGAACCCTGGTGCAGCGCGCGGACGCGGACTGGGTCCATGGGCGCGGCCAAGATCCAAGGACCGGGCGTCTGCTCGGTACCACGGCGGTGCTGGTCGGCTGCGGGTCGGTCGGCGCGCCCGTGGCTTGCGCGCTGGCGCAGGCCGGCGTCGGCCGCCTCGTCCTGGTCGATCCCGAGGAATTAAGTTGGCCGAACGTCGGACGTCATCCGCTCGGCGCGACCGCTGTTGGGCGCAACAAGGCCGAGGCCTTGTTCAAGCGGCTTCAGGCCGACTATCCGCATCTCCGGGTCGAGCATCGCCCCGTCGGCCTTCATCAACTGATCGCGCATGAGGGCGATCTGCTTTCCGCCGCAGATCTGATCGTCTCCGCGACCGGAAATTGGGTCGCCGAGAGCGCACTCAATCGTTGGCATCTCGGCCAAGCGCGCGCGATGCCCATCGTCTATGGGTGGACGGAGGCCCACGCCTGCGCCGGCCATGCGGTCGCGGTCGGCAAGACCGATGGCTGCCTGCAATGCCATATAGGACGCACCGGTGCGCCGGATCTGACGGTCGTCGAGTGGCCAGCCGGCGCCGATCCCACTTTGGAAGAGCCGGCATGCGGCGCGCACTATCAGCCTTTTGGACCGGTCGAACTCGCCTTCGTCACCGCGATGATCTCGGAGGTGGCGCTCGACTGCCTGATGAATCCGCCGGAGGCCTCCTTCAGTCGGGTCGTCGTCGCTGCACCGCGTCGCTTTGAGGCGCTCGGTGGGCAGATGTCACCCGCCTGGCGGTCTGAGTTTGGGGAAGGCAACGGCGGTCTTCGCACCGTTAATCGTCCCTGGTCCGCAGCAGCCTGTACAGCCTGCGGTCCCGATCGGCTGGATGAAGCGGTTTGAGCGCGTACGACGCTAGACGCAGATAATCGTGCGCCGGATAGAGTGTGGGGAAGTCGATGCCGATTGGGCCGCTAGGGTCAGGACTCGTTCTCGGATCATAGCCAGAACATGACGGTTGCGGCGAGTGCGACGGCGGAGAGGAAGACTTTTGGGCATCTATCGTAGCGGGTCGCGACCCTGCGCCAGTCCTTCAGACG
>NZ_JAYRTX010000089.1:0-14418 GCF_041919395.1 Albidovulum sp. | reverse complement strand
GCAATGGCTCTGGACTTACAACAACGACCGCCCGAACATGGGCATCGGCGGCCTCACACCCGCCCAGAAACTGAAAATGGCCGCGTGAATTCTACCGATGCACCCCGCTAAGAATGGGGGGATTACCGCGCCGCGGCCCCCCTGAAAGCAGGGCATATCGCTGGGCGTTTGTGTGCTTGCATGCACGCTGGAGGACCGACGCCGACGCGCCGCCCTTTGCAGCCGTCTCGGCGCATGCGGTGGCATTGCCCCCATTCCCCCTTAGAGGCATTTCGAAACATCCGACTGGACTTCGCCCGCGCGGCAAGCGTCAGTCGTGGCCGTCGCCCGCCCGATCGCGCTCTCGAAGGGCATGACCCCGGCCGGCGCCGGAGAGCCGTAGAAGGGGATGTGAATGGCCGTTCAAGGAGCATTGAAGAGGGATCGCGAGCCGCGCCCGCCGGTCCGGACCCGGACGGCGCTGACGCTGGACGAGGTTCTCGTGATGGAGCGGGCGGAGCTGCTGCGGCTCTGGCGCCGGGTCTTCGGCAGCGACCCGCCGCGCAACGCCGGGGCCCGGTTCCTCGCCCGCGCGCTTGGACATGCGCTGCAGGTTCGGGAGCAGGGCGACGTGCCCTCCCGGGTGCTGAGGGGGCTCCGGACGGTGGCGGAGGGGAAGGTGCCGCCGGCGGGGTCGGGGGCGGCGCTCCGGCCCGGCGTCTGCCTGATGCGGGAGTGGAACGGGCGCACCTACCGGGTGGAGGTGGTGGCGGAAGGCTTCCGGATGGACGGGCGGCACTACCGCTCGCTCTCGGCGATCGCGCGGCAGATCACCGGCGCGCGCTGGCCGGGGCCGCGCTTCTTCGGGATCGGCTGATGGGACAGGTGCGCTGCGCCATCTATACCCGCAAGAGCTCCGAGGAGGGGCTCGAGCAGCAGTTCAACTCGCTCCATGCCCAGCGGGAAGCCTATGCGGCCTATGTCGCCAGCCAGAAGGCCGAGGGCTGGGTGCTCTTGCCCGAGGCATACGACGATGGCGGGATCTCCGGCGGCACTCTGGAGCGGCCGGCGATGCAGCGGCTTCTGACGGACGTCGACGAAGGCCGCGTCGACCAGATCGTCGTCTACAAGATCGACCGGCTCACCCGCTCGCTCGCCGACTTCGCCAAGATCGTCGCGCGGCTCGATGCCGCCGGGGCTTCCTTCGTCTCGGTGACGCAGAGCTTCAACACCGCGACCAGCATGGGACGGCTGACGCTGAACATGCTTCTGTCGTTTGCCCAGTTCGAGCGCGAGATCACCGCCGAGCGGATCCGCGACAAGATCGCGGCCTCGAAGCGCAAGGGGCTCTGGATGGGCGGCAACGTGCCGCTGGGCTACCGCGCCCAGGGCCGCACGCTCGCGATCGATGAGGCCGAGGCCGGGGTCATCCGGCAGATCTATGCGCTCTACCGCGCGGAGGGTTCGATCCTCACGGTGCGGGAACGGATGGCGGACCTGGGGCTGCGCACGCGGGTCAGGACGGCGCCGGACGGCAGGGTGAGCGGCGGCGGTCCCTTCGGACGCGCGCATCTGCATCACATCCTGACGAACCCGGTCTATGCCGGGCGCATCCGCCACCGGACCGTGGTCCACGACGGCCAGCATCCGGCGATCATCTCGCCGGAGGAGTGGGACGCGGTGCAACGGATGCTGGCGGAGGGCGCGGCGCGACCGCGCGGCAGGGCGCCGGCCGCCTTTGCCTCGCCGCTTGCGGGGCGGATCTTCGACGAGACCGGCGACCGGCTGACGCCGAGCCACAGCCGCAAGAACGGCCGACGCTTGCGCTACTACATCTCGAGCCGGCTGGTGAATGACAGGAGCGGCAATCACCCCGATGCCTGGCGACTGCCGGCGCCGGAACTGGAGCAGGGTGTGATCGGCCGCCTGCGGGCCTGGCTCACCGCGCCGGGGCAGGCGAGCCGCTTCGTCCGGGACCCGCGTGCCGACGAGATGCAGACAGTCGCCACCCGGATCGACGCGCTTGTCGCAGACCTCGACGGCCGCCATGCCGCGGTCCTCCTCCGGGCACTGGTGGCGGCCGTGCGGATCGCGCCGGGACGAATGGAGATCACGGTGGCCGCCGAGGCTCTTGCAGGGCGATTGCAGGTCGCACCGGATCGCCTTGATGCCGATCACCTCGTCCTCGCGGCCCCGTTCCGCATCCGCCGGCGCGGGGTGGAGACCAGGGTCCTGCTCGGCGACCGCCCGGCGGAACCCGACCGCGTGCTGATCCGCAACCTCATGAAGGCGCGCGACTGGTTCGCGGCGCTGACCCGTGGCGAGAGCTACACGGAGATCGCCGCGCGCGAGGGCGTCGCGACGCAGCGCATCCAGCAACTCCTGCCCCTGGCCTTCCTCGCGCCCGAGATCGTGCAGAGGATCGCCGAGGGCCGGCAGCCGGTGGGGCTGACCACAGAGTGGCTGATCACCACCGACCTGCCGGTCCGCTGGCATGATCAGCGCGTGCTCGTCGCCCGGCTCTGATCCCGGCCACCCCAATCGCCAACCCCCGAATGCGCGAACCGAGACGGGCGGCAAATGGCGCCGGTTTGGCGCGCGGCACCCGCGTCTCCGGCTTCGCGAAGAACCTCGCAAGTCCCCGCAGATGCGCGACAATCGTCCCGAGGGGGCAAGAGTCTCCGATCGGGCGGGAAGGCTGGCTGGGGCGCTAGGATTCGAACCTAGGTATGGCGGTACCAAAAACCGCTGCCTTACCACTTGGCGACGCCCCAACTGGCGGGGTTCATAGCGAAGCCCTGCTTGCGCCGCAAGACCAAATCACCGGTCTGGTGCCGTTGTTCCCGGCGGGCAGAGCGCCTAGGAGGGGGCATGGAAACCACCGACGTCCTTATTCTCGGGGCCGGCGCGGCCGGCATGATGTGTGCGATCGAAGCCGGGCGACGGGGCCGGCGGGTCGTCGTGCTCGACCATGCCGCTCGGCCGGGCGAGAAGATCCGGATCTCGGGCGGCGGGCGGTGCAACTTCACCAACCGCGAGGCACCGGCCGAGCGTTTCCTGTCGCAGAACCCGCGTTTCGCGGTCTCGGCGCTCCGCCGCTTCACGCCGGCGGACTTCGTCGCGCGGGTGGACCGGGCGGGCATCGCCTGGCACGAGAAGACGCTGGGCCAGCTTTTCTGCGACGGCAGTGCCAGAGAGATCGTGGCCATGCTCACCCGGCAGATGGCCGAGGCGGGCGCGGACATTAGGCTTGGACGGCAGGTGGGCGCGATCCGTCGCGACGGGCGGTTCATCGTTGCGACGGACGCGGGCGAGATCGCGGCGGAAAGCCTCGTCCTTGCCACCGGAGGCAAGTCGATCCCGAAGATGGGGGCGACGGGGCTCGCGTACCGGATCGCGGCGCAGTTCGGTCTTGGCGTAACCGAAACGCGGCCGGCGCTCGTGCCGCTGACCTTCGCGGCACAGGATCTTGCGGACATCGCGCCGCTGGCCGGGATTTCGGTCGCGGCGGGCGTGAGCCTCGGCCAGGCGCGCTTCGAGGAGGGATTGCTCTTCACCCACCGGGGGCTTTCGGGGCCGTCGATCCTCCAGATCAGTTCGTACTGGCGCGAAGGGGACAGGATCACCGTGGACCTCGCCCGGGGTGCCTCGCTCGGCGTGGCGCTGAGGGCGGCTCGGGCAACGGGCGGTCGGCTCGACCTTGCGACCGCGCTCGGCCGGCACATGCCGGAGAAGGTGGCGCGGATGGTGCTGGGGCGGCTTGGCCTTGCCGGACGGCTCGCCGACCAGCCGAACGCCGCGATCGACCGGATCGAGGCGGCGGTACACCGCTGGCAGGTGACGCCGGTGGGGTCGGAAGGCTACCGGACTGCTGAGGTGACACTCGGCGGCGTCGATACTGCCGGGCTGGAGTCGCGCACGATGGCGGCGAAGGCGGTGCCGGGGCTCTTCGTGGTCGGAGAGGCCGTGGACGTCACCGGCTGGCTTGGAGGCTACAATTTCCAGTGGGCATGGTCTTCGGGCTGGGCGGCGGGGCAGGTGGCCTGACGTTCAGACGCGCACGGGATCGGCCTTGGCGATTCGGTCGAGCGCCATCAGCGTTTCGAGAAGCCGTGGCATCTCTGCCAGCGGGACCATGTTCGGCCCGTCCGAGGGTGCGCGGTCGGGGTCCTCGTGCGTCTCGATGAAGACGCCGGCGATTCCGAGGCTGACGGCGGCGCGGGCCATTGCCGGCGCGAATTCGCGCTGGCCGCCCGAGGATCCGCCCTGGCCACCGGGCTGCTGCACCGAATGGGTCGCATCCATGATCACGGGGTAGCCGGTCTTCGCCATGATCGGCAGCGACCGCATGTCTGCCACCAGCGTGTTGTAGCCGAAGGAGACACCGCGTTCGGTGAGGAAAATGCGCTCGTTCCCGGTGCTCGCCACCTTGGCGGCCACGTTCGCCATGTCCCAGGGGGCGAGGAACTGGCCCTTCTTGACATTGACCGCGCAGCCCGTCTCTCCGGCCGCAAGCAGGAGGTCGGTCTGGCGGCACAGGAAGGCCGGGATCTGAATCACGTCAACCACGGTCGCGGCTACGCGCGCTTGCTCGGCGTCGTGGATGTCGGTCAGGACCGGCAATCCGAGCGCGGTCCGCACGCCTTCCAGAACCTTCAGCCCGGCTTCCATCCCGATGCCGCGCCGGCCCGACAGCGAGGTGCGGTTCGCCTTGTCGTAGCTCGCCTTGAATACGTATTGCGCGCCGACGGCCGCGCAGGACTCGGCCATACGGCCGGCGATCATCTGGGCATGGTCGGCGCTCTCGATCTGGCAGGGGCCGGCGATGACGGTCAGCGCCCGGTCATTGCCGATGGTGAGCTCGCGGAGGCTCACATCCTTCATGTTGGTCATTCCGGCCTCCTCAGGCGGTCGCCTGTTCCCGCAGGACGGAAGCGGTCAGCGACAGCATGAGGTAAATGCCACCGAAGATCAGGAAGGCCAAGAGCGTGTTTTCGAAGGCGCGTGGGTAGGTTGGCTCGTCGGGGGCCACCGGGCTCGCCGATGTTTCCAGGTAACGCACCTGCCGGTTGGCCTCGATGCGCGCGGTTTCCAGCTGCTGGAGCGCCTGGCTGAGCATGAGCTGCCGGTTCTCAAGCTCCGCCTCGGCGATACGCAGCTGGCCGGAGATCTGCGCGAGCGAGGCGGTCTCGCCGCTGCCTTGTGTAAGCTGCGAGCGGAGGTTGCGGATCAGGTCCTCGAGCCGGGCGATGTCGCCCTTGGCGCCGTCAACCCGGGCCTGGTTGGGGTTGGCGTTGTCGAGAAGCTGCTGCAGTTCCAGTCGCTTTTTCTGCAGCTCCACCTCGAAAGTCGCCACCTGGCCCATCACCGTGTTCGATTCCGACAGGGGATCGAGCACACCGAGCTTTTGCTGAAGGTCGAGAACCTTCGCCTGTGCCGCCGTCACCTTGGCCTCGGCATCGGCGAAGCTGTCGCGGGCGCCCTGCATCTGATCCTCGCGCAGTCGTTGCGAGAGCTGGTCCACCCGCTCCTCTGCATAGCCGATCAGCGCCTCTGCGAACTTCTGGCTGACATGGGGATCGGCGGCAATGACTTCCATCCGGATCAGCCCCTCGGTCGGATCGTAGCCGATCTTCACGTTGCGCTGGTAAAGCCGGTAGGCGTCCTCGTTCGAAGCGTCGGGGTCGAGCCGCTGGACGGGGTCGATGAACGCTTGCGCGAAATGCGCCTTGAAGCCCAGATCGCGGTCGAGTCTCAGCATCGCGTCGCGCGACTGCAGGTAGCCCTGCACCGCGATCGAATCCTGCGAGGTCGCGAACTGTGTCCCGCGGAACATGGAGCCGAGCCCGCCGACCTGCGCGTCGGCCTGCTGGATGACGAACTCCGATTTCGTGGCGAAAAGCGGCGTCGCGACGCGGAAATAGTACCATCCGGCGAGGATCGTCGGCAGGAACACGAAGATCGCGAGCCGCGCGAGAAGCATCAGGAAATTGCGACGGCGTCGGCCGATGATTTCGCGCTGGATCGCGATGATCTCGCGCGCGCGGCCGGCCTCGTCCAGCGGCGGGGCGGGCAGCTTCGGCGACACGACCGTTTGCGGCAGTTGCGGCCGGGTGGCCTCTGACCGGCGTTCGATGAGCTGCAGGACGGCTGCGGGCTGGAACGGATCGACGCCCTTGCGGCGCAGGAGCCGGACGGCGTCAAGGTCCGAAGCCGCCTCGATCCCGTGCTTCATCGCGACGCGGCGCGCGGTGCGGAGCTGGCGCCCGGTAAGTCCCTCGGCGCGGATCGCCTCGATCTCCTCCTCCACCGTCCGGGCGGCGGGGCCGAGCACATCCGTCTCCGCCGTGGGGAAGGGCTCGTCGCCGAAGCCGTCCTCGGCCACGGGCGCGGGGTTTGCCGGCTTCGGCGCGGCGACTCCGGCGCGGATGCGGAACTTCGCGGCTTTAGGAGGCGTAGTCATACATCCGTTTCGCTTCTTCGAGGGTGTCGAACATGTGCAGCCGGCCGTTGCGCAGCACGGCTGCCGAGCGGCAGAACTTCTCCAGCGTGGCGGCCTGGTGCGAGACGACGATGACTGTAGCCGTCTTCAGCCTCTCGCGCAGGATGGAACCGGCCTTGCGGTTGAATTCCACATCCGTGGTGGAGGGCATCCCCTCGTCGATGAGGTAGATGTCGAACTCCATCGCCAAGAGCAGCGAGAAGGTGAAGCGTGCCTTCATGCCGGCCGAAAAGGTGCCGACGGGCATGTCGAAGTATTCCTCGATCCCGCAGAGCCAGCGGCTGAACGCCTCCACATAGTCGGGGTCGAGGCCGTAGAGTCTCGCGATGAACCGGGCGTTTTCGCGCGCTGAATGTTTCTGGACGACCCCGCCCATGAATCCGAGCGGGAAGGACACCCGGCAGGTCTTGCGGATTGCGCCCTCATCGGGCTTTTCGAGCCCCGCCATCATGTTGATGATGGTGGTCTTGCCGGTGCCGTTCGGGGCGAGGATGCCGAGCGAACGGCCGAGTTCGACACGGAACGAGGCGCGGTCAAGGATCACCTTGCGCGTCTTGCCCGTCCAGAAGGACTTGCTGACATTTTCGAACTCGAGCATCCGATGGCCCCGGGCCGCCCTGCCTCGCGGACCGTCTTACATCCGCTTCATTAACAACCGTTACACCGGTCTTCAGGCGGCATTATGGCGCAAGGTTCGGCGGCGCGGAAGCCCCGACGCCTTTGGGCTACGAAAACTCGACCTTCTGTACGCGGAAGACCTTGCCGGCGACGATGGAGATGATCGCCGCGCCGAAGGAGAAGAGGGCACCCATCTTCGCCGCATCCTGCACCGGGCCAGTCGGGAACGCGACGGAGGCGACGAAGAGCGCGACGGTGAAGCCGATCGCGGCGACACAGCCCACGACGACGAGGTCGGTGTTTCGCATCCCCTCGGGCAGTCCCAGCCGCAGCACGTTCGCGGCGAACCAGCCGAAAAGGAAGATGCCGACGGGCTTCCCGATGATCAGTCCGAGAAGCACCAGCCAGGTCGGCGCGCCGATGGCGCTGAACTCGACGCCGGCGTTCATGAGTCCGAAGAAGAATAGGACGAACTCCACGGGGTATTTCAGATGGTGTTCGACCCAGTTCAGGAGGTCCGTCAGATACTGCTCCGCCTCGGCGAAGATTCCGAAGGCGCGGTCCGCATGCGGGATCGTCGGCACGATCGGGAGCAGGCCGAGCGCCGGATGGATGCCTGCTTCCTGGAAGCCGAACCAGCTCAGGCAACCGGCGATCAGGTAGGGCCAGAAAGACAGGTACTTGCGCACCCAGGTGGAATTCGGGCGCAACTGGTTGCCTCGGTCGAGCCGGCGCGGCAGCCAGTTGAAGAGGACGAACACCGCCACCGCAGCGCCGAGCGAGAGGAGGAGCCAGGCGGGGGCGAGTTCTCCGGTCGGGTAGAAGATGGCCAGGATGATGAGCCCGCCCGCGTCATCGGCGATGGCGAGGAGCAGCAGGAAGCGGACAGCCGGGTGGCCCGCGCCGAAGACCATGCGGCCAACGAGGTAGGAAAAGGCGATGTCGGTCGCCGTCGGGATCGCCCAGCCGCGGCTCACGGTCTCGAACACACCGAGCACGGCGGCGAGCGAAAGATAGACCGCGACCGGTCCGAGCATTCCGCCCGCCGTGGCAATCAGGGGGGTCACCGCCTTCGAGCCGCGCAGGGAACCGTTCTCGAGGATCACCGCCTCCCAGACCTCCTTCGCGGCGATGGCGAAGAAGAAGGCCATGAGCACGTCGTTGACGAGGAAGTGGAGAGTCAGTGTCCGGGTGACGCCGCCGCCCTCCTCATGCAACTCGCCGATGAAGAAGGTGTCGAAGAGCACATAGTGGACGAAGTGATGATAGCTGTCCGGGTTCGTGTTGGCCCAGATCAGGGCCAGAAGTGCGCCGCCGATCAGGAGGAGCGAGTAGGTGGTGATGTAGTTCCAGACCCGATACATTCCGTCCCCCCTGGCCTGTCTTCCGGTCTGGATACTGGAAAGGTCGAATCGGGGCAACCCGCCGCACCGCGGCATCGTGCCGTTGCGTGAGCCGGGTGCGGGGCGTAAGTCACCGTCATGATCGTAGCCGCGCCACAGCTTGACCACGAAATCGCTGCCTGCCGCCTCTGCGCCGCCGAATTTGCGGCAACCGCCACGGCGCACGCGCCGCGCCCCGTCGTCTGGTTCCGCCCCGGCGCCGGCGTGCTGATCGCCGGGCAGGCGCCGGGCGCTCGGGTGCATGGGATCGGACGCCCCTTTGCGGACCCTTCGGGTGACCGGCTGCGCGCCTGGCTTGGCTTGTCCGAGACGGAGTTCTACGACCGCGACCGGGTGGCGGTGGTGCCGATGGCCTTTTGCTTTCCGGGCTACGACGCGAAGGGTTCCGACCTGCCGCCGCCCCGGCGCTGTGCGGCGACCTGGCATGCGCGGGTGATGGCGAGCCTGCCGGATGTCCGCGTGACGTTTCTCGTCGGTGGCTATTCGCAGGCCTGGCATCTCGGGCCCGCGGCGGTGAAGGGCGGCGTCACGGCAACGGTGGCCCGCTGGCGCGACCACGCGCCGCGCGTCTTCCCCTTGCCTCATCCGTCCTGGCGCAATACCGCGTGGCTCAGGCGCAATCCGTGGTTCGAGGCCGATCTTCTGCCGGTGGCGCGGAAGCGGCTGCGCGAGGTGCTCGATGGAAACTGATCTCGACCGGCTGCACGCCGCCATGAACGCGGCGTCGGAAGACGATGCGGCGCGGCTCGCCTTCTACGGCCGTCTTGCGGACGCGGAACTCTTCCTCCTTCTGACTGAGGAACCCTTGGGCGATACGATCGAGCCGGCGCTCTTCGATCTGGAGGAGGGACGCGTCGCGCTCGCCTTCGATACCGAGGCGCGCCTTGCCGCCTTCGCCGAGGGTCCTGCGCCCTATGCCGCGCTGCCGGGACGGGTCGTGGCGCAGTTGCTTTCTGCGCAGAGGCTCGGCCTCGGCTTCAACGTCGCCGTGGCCCCCTCGGCAATCCTTCTGTCGGCCGATGCGCTCGGCTGGCTCGCGGGAGCGCTGGGGCAGGCGCCCGTGGAAGCGGTCGCGCGGCCGGTGGCATATGGCCCGCCTGCCGGCGTGCCGCCGGCGCTCCTCGCCGCGCTCGACGACAAGCTGGCCAGACTCGCGGGGCTTGCCGCGCGGGCGCATCTCGTCGCGGTCACCTGGGAGGGGGGCGGGCAGGGCCATCTCCTGGTCATCGAGGATGCCCGGCGGGGGGCGGAGCCGGCGCTGGCCAAGGCGGTGTCCGAGGCGCTGGTGTTCTCGGGGATCGAGGCGGGCGCGCTCGACGTCACCTTCCTCGGCTCCGGCGATCCGGCGCTTGGCCCCATCGCGCGTCGGGCGCTCACTTTCGTCCTTCCGGCAGCGGCGGTCGAGACGGCCCAGGTGCTCGGCCCCGCGGCCCCCGGAACCGATCCGGCCAGGCCGCCGAGGCTCCGGTGACGCGGGCTCAGTACCCGCGCTCGCGGTCGACGAGATAGAGGAACGGCTCCCCGGCCTCGCCGCGCCGGACATTCTCGGCGATGACGGCCGAGGCAGTCAGCGGCCGCGTGCTTGCCGCGATGTGCGGCGTGACGGTGACCTTCGGATGCGCCCAGAAAGGGTGCTCCTTCGGCAGGGGCTCGTTGCGGAAAACGTCGAGCGTGGCATGACCGACCCGGCCCGTGTCCAGCGCGGCGAGCAGGGCGGTGTCGTCGATGAGCGGACCCCGGCCGGGATTGATGAGGACCGCGCCCCTGGGCAGCCGGGCGAGCCGGGCGGCGTTCATCAGGTTCTCGGTTTCGGCGGTGAGCGGCATCAGCAGGATCACGATTTCTGCGCGGGAAAGCACCGTGTCGAGCCCCGCCTCGCCCGAATGGCACTCGATGCCTGCGATCGACTTCGGGCTGCGGCTCCAGCCCAGCACGGCGAAGTTGAGCCGAGCCAGAGCCTCGCCGGCTTCCTGGCCGAGGGCGCCGAGGCCGAGGACCGCGACCGTCCGTTCACGGGCGATCGGCGGCTTGATGTCGTTCCGCCAGATGCCATCCTGGTGGAGGATGTGCAGGTCCATGCCGAGATGGTGGCGGAGCGTGTGGCCCACGACCCATTCGACCATGCTTTCCGTCATCGCCGGGTCGACCATGCGGGCGAGCGGCTGGGTCAGCGTCCGGTTGCCGACCATCCGTTCCACGCCTGCCCATAGGTTCAGGACCGCCTTGCAGTTCACAAAGGGCGCGAAGTCCTCGATGTCGCCGCCGGGAGCGAAGACGATATAGTCCACAACCGCCGGATCGGGCGCGGCCAGGAGAATCTCGGCCTTCACGCCCGCGTCGGTCAACGCCTGCGGCAGGTGGTCGTGATACTCCCTCCAGGCGGCTGAGCCGGCGGCGAAATAGACGGTGACGGGCATCGGGCTACCTCGGGCGGTGGATGTGGGCGCTCTGCACGAGCCCGAAGGCGGCGAGCAGGATGATCATGGCCGTTCCCCCGTAGGAGACAAGGGGCAACGGCACGCCGACGACGGGCATGAGCCCCGTCACCATGCCCATGTTGACGGTGAAGAACAGGAAGAATGTCCCGGCGACACCGAAGGTCAGAAGAGCAGAAAACCGGTCCCGGTTGGCCAGCGCCGATGAAATGCAGAAGACGATGATGAGGATGTAGAGCACGAGAAGCGAGAAGGCGCCGACGAAGCCGAATTCCTCGGCGAGCGTGGTGAAGATGAAATCGGTGTGCTTTTCCGGCAGGAAGTTCAGCCGCGACTGGGTTCCCTGCATGTATCCCTTGCCCGCCCAACCGCCGGAGCCGAGCGCGATCTGCGCCTGGGTGATGTTGTAGCCGGCGCCGAGCGGGTCGGACCCCGGATCGAGGAAGGTGTCGATCCGGCGGAACTGGTAGTCCTCGATCAGTTGCCAGTCGGTTCCCCGGCTCTCGAACACCGCAAAGACGAGGGCCCCGACCAGTGCGATGACCGTGCCGAAGTACCAAAGGCTCACGCCCGCCACGAACATGACGATGCCGCCCCCCGCGAGAAGGAGGATCGCGGTGCCGAGGTCGGGTTGCTTCAGCACGAGGAGGGTGGGCGCGAGGATCACGACCACCGGGATGAGCACCCAGAGCGGCCGCGAGGTCCGCTTCACGTCGAGCCAGTCGTAATAGGCCGCAAGGAACATCACGAGCGCGATCTTCATGATTTCCGACGGCTGGAGGCGCAGTGGCCCGAGATCGAGCCAGCGCTGCGCGCCCTTGCCGATGTCGCCAAAGAACTCGACTGCAACGAGAAGGACGAGCGCCCCGAAATAGGCCAGCCCCGAAATGTTGCGCCAGAACCAGATTGGCACGAAGCCGATGGCGAGCATCACCACCGTGCCGACGGCGAAACGCTTCATCTGTGGCTCTGCCCAGATGTCCGACCGGCCGCCCGCGACGGAATAGAGCATGAGAAATCCGACCGAGGCCGTCGCGGCCAGAAGAAGGACAAGCGCCCAGTTGACGTAGAGCACCTTTCTCAGCCCGGAGGGAACCGTCTTGACGTTGTACTCGAGGTAGCTCATGCGCGCGACCTCGTCGCATCGGTCGTGCCGGGCTCGAGTATCTTGAGCTTCTCGCGTTCGGATTCGATGCGCGTCCGCTGGCTTTCGGGATAGGCGGTCAGCGCGGGCATGCCGCCGTTCATCGCGTAGAGCACGATGTCGCGCGCGATCGGCGCGGCAGCGAGCGAACCGCCGCCGCCATGTTCGACGACCAGCGCGACGGCATAGCGCGGCGTATCGAAGGGCGCGAAGCAGACGAAGAGCGCGTGGTCGCGCCGGTTCCAGGGCAGGTCCTCGTTCGACACGACGCCGCGCGCGCGCTCGGCCGCAGTAATGTTCCTGACCTGGCTCGTGCCCGTCTTGCCGGCCATGCGCATGGTGTCATCGACGATGCGCGAACCGTAGGCGGTGCCGCGGCGCGAGTTGGTGACGTCGAACATGCCCTTCCGGACGTGCGCCAGCCACGCCGGGTCGATGCCGAGATCGGCGGCGGGCTCCACCGCCAGTTCCTGCCCGTCTATGGCCCGCAGCAGCCGCGGCATGATGGCCTTGCCCGTGGCGATACGCGCGGTCATCACCGCGAGCTGAAGCGGCGAGGCAAGCACGAAGCCCTGGCCGATCCCGGAGTTGAGAGTGTCGCCGATGAGCCAGCCGGTGCCGTACTTGCGCGCCTTCCACTCCTTGTCGGGCGCGAGGCCTTCCGAGATGGCCGACATCGGCAGATCGAAGCGGACACCGATGCCGAGCCGGCGCGCCATGGCCGCCAGCTTGTCGATACCGGTGCGTTGCGCGACCTCGTAGTAGTAGACATCGCAGGACTGTTCGAGGCTCTGCGTCATGCCGACGTGCCCGTGCCCGGCCCGCTTCCAGCAATGGAACCGGCGGTTTCCGAGTTCGGTGAAACCGCGGCAGTAGACGGTCTCCTCCGGTGAGATCACCCCCGCCTCCAGCGCGGCGAGCGCAGTGACCAGCTTGAACGTGGACCCCGGCGGATAGGCACCCTGGACGGACTTGTCGGCGAGCGGTCTGTGGTCGTTTTCCGTAAGCGCCCGGTACTCGGCAGAGGAGATGCCGCGGACGAAAAGGTTCGGGTCGAAGCTTGGCGCCGAGTTGATGGCCAGGATCCCGCCCGTGGCCACATCGATCACCACGGCGGCAGCGCTCTCCTCGCCCAGGCGTGCCTGCACATAGTTCTGCAGGCGGTGATCGATGGTCAGCCGCACGTTGGCGCCGGGATCGCCGTCGCGCCGGTCGATCTCGCGCATGACCCGGCCGGTGGAGTTCACCTCGATCCGCCGCGTGCCGGCCTTGCCGCGCAGCGCCTCCTCCAGCTTCGCCTCCACCCCCAGCTTGCCGATCTGGAAGCGCGGGATCTGCAGCAGAGGGTCGGGGTCCTCCATCTTCGAAAGGTCGTAGTCGCTGACCGGGCCGACATAGCCCAGCACGTGCGCGAAGTCGGGGCCAAGCGGATAGACGCGGGAGAGGCCCACCTCGGTCGTGACCCCGGGAAGGACTGGTGCGTTTACCGCCACGCGGCTGAAATCCTCCCAGCTGAGTCGGTCCGCCACCGTGATCGGCAGCGTCGGCGCGCGTCGGGCGATTTCCCTTCGCGTTCGTTCGAGATCGTCGGGCGCGAGCGGCACGAGCCGGGCCAGCCGCTCGAGCACCGCGTCGGTATCGCCCGCGTCCTCTGGCGTGATGGTGATCCGGTAGTTCTGCTCGTTTCCGGCAATCACTGACCCGGACCGGTCCTGAATGAGGCCACGCGCAGGCGGGATCAGGCGGATCTTGATCGAGTTCTCTTCGGCCAGCAGGCGGAACTGATCCGTCCGGTCGAGCTGGAGATACCGCATGCGGAACGCGAGCGTGGTCGCGAACACGCCTTGCAGTCCCGCCAGCAGCAGGCCGCGCCGGCTGATCGTCCGGAAGCTTTCCTGGGTGTCGCGGGGCGAGCGTCTCATATCCGGTGTCCGAAGGCATCGACCTGACCTGGCGCCGCCTTGCGCAAGCCGAAGACGAAATGCGTGACGAGCACGACGCCAGGATAGGCGAGGATGGTGACCACGGTGCGGAGCGCCGTCAACCCGGCCGGCGCCTGCGGCACCAGGAAGGTAGCGAGTACAAGGCCATTGATCACGGTGATGGCGATGACCAGGGCCCCGGCGACCAGCCATTCAAGCGCGAAGGGCAGGTCGCGGAAACTTGCCTCGCGGGACCGCAGGAACTCCGTACCCAGAAGGACGACGAGCGGCCAGAGGCCCGGCGGGCGCATGGCGAGAATGTCCTCCATCAGCAGGACGGCGGCAACCAGCGTGGCGGGCGCATAGTCAGGCCGGCGCAGCACCCAGGCGATGGTGCCGCAGAGGATGAGGTCGG
>NZ_JAYRTX010000088.1:0-14426 GCF_041919395.1 Albidovulum sp. | reverse complement strand
TTCTCGAACATCCGGCGGTGGCCGAAAGCGCGGTCATCGCCCGACCCGATCCCCTGCGCGGCGAGATTGTGGTGGCCTATGTGATCCTCGCCAAGGGACACCGTGCCAGCGACGCGCTCGCGCTCGAAATCCAGGAACACTGCAAGCGCGCGACGGCACCCTACAAGTATCCGCGTGAGATCGTCTTCGTGGAGACGCTGCCGAAGACGATCTCGGGCAAGATCCGCCGGGTGGAACTGCGCGCGAAGAAGGACGGCTGAGGGGCGGCCGGCCCCGTTCGGCGCGCTATCGTCGCGCCGGTGCGGCCTCCGGCGCGGAAGCGGCGAACCAGGTCGCGACGATCTCGCCCGCGCGGCCGAAGCGGGTGGCAAGCTGCTCGCGGCTCGCGCCCGCCTCCAGCGCCCGGTAGACGGCGGCGGCCGGCTGGCCCTCGACCCAGGCGACGCCCGCCGGGGCATGGGGCGTGATCAGCACCTCGGCCTCGCTCAGCCTTCCGTCCGCGACCACGATGCGACGGGCGATCCGCTCTCCTGAAGACCCGGCGTCAAGCGGCTGGCCGTCCGGGAAGGCCGCCCGGCGCGACCAGAAGGGCAGGTGGGCGCGCCCCGCTTCGTCGCGGATGAAGTCGCGGCCGAGCCGCGCCTGCCGCATGTAGAGCAGGTCGATCCGCTGGTTGAGGAAGCGAAGCGCAAGGTCGCGGCTTGCCGGGTCGTCGCGCCATTCCAGCGTGCGCCGCACCGCCGTGGCGGCAAGCGCCGACGATGTGGCGAAGAACATGCCATGCCCCGACAGCGGGTCCATGCCCGCGACCGCATCGCCGATGGCGATGACGTCGAGGCCGTCCGCGGGCAGCGGCAGGACCACCGAGGAGTCGCGGACAAGGGGCGCGCCAAGGATGCCGGTGACCTCGGGGAGCCGGTCGCCCGCCGCGTCCAGCGCCGCGCGGAGCCGGGCCAGCGGATCCCGCCCTTCGGGGTCGGCGGCGTCCTGTGTCAACTGCACCCAGCCGCGCCCGTCGCCAAGACTGGCCAGCCACAGCCAGCCGTCGTCGAGCGGCAGCACGAAGGCCGCGTGCCCGGCGCCGGGGTCGAGGTCGAGCGCTGCCGCGATGGCAACCGTCGCGGGCCCCCGCGCAGCGTTCGGCCGGCGGCCGAGCGCCTTCCGTCCGCGCGCGTCAAGCACCATACGGCCCGCGATCTCGGTGCCGTCCGCCAGCACGGCCCGCCCCGGAAGGGGCTGCGCCGTTGCCGTCACCACATGCGCCCCCGCGTCTTGTGCGGCGCGGCGCAGATGCCGGTCGAAGGCGGACCGCTCGACCACGGTCTCGACGTTCTGCCGGTGGATGGAACCGCCCCAGCGGCTGACGCGCGACAGCCGCATCGCCTTCATGGCGCGGGCATCGAAGAGGCCGACCTGTTCCAGCCAGTGCTGAAGGCGCGGGCCGATTCCCTCCAGCCGGAAGACCGGCGCGTCGGGGTCGATCAGCGCGACCCGGCGCCCGTCGCGCGCGGCGTGCCAGGCGGCAACAGCACCGGCCGGGCCGCCGCCAGTGATGACAAGATCGAAATGCCGGGCCATCGCGGCCTCCTCTTTCCTGCAAGCGCGCGTATCCTGCCGGAAGGATCGGCAATCCGGCGCATGTTAGTTGACATTTTCGGCCATTGTCCGCCGCCACGGAACTTTGTCCGGAAATGTCAACTATGACGGGGCGTCACCCGCTTCACTTCGTCGCATGTCCTGCGGCCCCCCGTGTCCGCCCAGCCAGAGGAAGCCCTGCGCGATGTCCCGCACCACCCTTGCCACATTGCTGACCACCGCCTTCATTCCGCTTGCCTCGGCCGGCCTTGCCGACACCGGCGAGGAAATCGTCGCGAACGTCTGCGGCGCCTGTCACCTGAAGGACGACAAGGGGCAGTTCTCGCGGATCGACAGCAGCCGCCGCACCCCCGAGGGGTGGGAGATGAACATCGTGCGGATGATGCGCAACTACGGCATCCGGCTCAGCGACGAGGATTTCGTCACCGTGCTGCGCTACCTTTCCGACACGCGCGGCCTCTCGATCGCGGAGACCGACGGGTTCCGCTACATCCTGGAACGCGAGCCGCTGGCAGACGACCACGGCCCCGACGACCTTATGACCCAGACCTGCGGGCGCTGCCATTCCTACGCCCGCGTCGCCCTGCAGCGGCGCACGCCGGAGGATTGGGAGAAGCTCCTGCACTTCCACCTCGGCCAGTTCCCGTCGCTGGAATACCAGGCGCTGGCGCGCGACCGCGACTGGTGGGGGATTGCCCAGGGCGATGTGCTGAAGGAGCTGACCACGCGCTACGTCCTCGGCGACCCGCCCGCGAAGGCCGATGCGGACCTGTCGGGCGAATGGCGCGTCGCCGGGCGGCAGCCGGGGCGCGGGGCCTATGACGGCACGCTGACGATCGAACGCGACGGCGACGGCTACAAGGTCACGCAGGTGCTGGCCTTCGTCGACGGCCAGAGCGAGACCGGCACCGGTTCGGCCTATCTCTACGGCGCCGGCGAATGGCGCGCCACCATGACCGCGGGCGATGCCGAACTGCACGAGGTGATGGCGCTGCGCGAGGACGGGTCAATGGACGGGCGCTGGTTCCACTCCGACCAGACGGCGCTCGGCGGCCGCATCCATGCGGTAAGGACGGATGCGCCGGCGCGGATACTCTCGGTGACGCCGGACCATATCCGCGCGGGCGAAACGGTCGAGATGCGGGTCTCCGGCGTCGGTCTCTCGGGCGACGTCGCGCTGCCGGCCGGCCTCACCGCCGAGACGGTCAGCAGCGATGCGACCGCGATCGTCCTGAACGTGACGGCGGCGGCCGACGCCGTGGCAGGGCGCGTCGCGGTCGGCGTGGGCGAGGCGACACTCGACGGGGCGGTCGGGGTCTATTCGGCGCTCGACCGGGTTTCGGTCGAGCCGGCGGTGACCTATTCGCGTATCGGCGACAATGGCGGACCGATCGCCAAGCAACCGGCGGTGTTCGATGCGATCGGCTGGCTGAACGGACCGGACGGGCAGCCGGAAACCGGAGATGACATCCGCATCGGCGCGGTTCCGGCGGAATGGGCGGTCGACAACTTCGATGCCGCCGCCGTCGCCGCCGAGGACACGAAGTTCGCCGGCCAGATCGGCCCCTCGGGGGTATTCGAGCCCGCCGGCGCCGGTCCCAACCCCGAACGGGTGATGAGCACCAACAACGCCGGCAACCTCAGCGTCATCGCCACGGTCAAGGACGGCGACCGCACGCTGGAGGGCAGGGGGCAGCTCTATGCGACGGTGCAGCGTTTCGTCGACACGCCGATCCGCTGAGGGGGGCATGATGGGATCGCTCACCTTCATCCGCCACAATGCACACCGCGTGGACGTGGACGACCACGCGATGCTGATGCATGTGCCGACGACCAGCCTGTTCGAGATGGACGAGGTTTCCCGCGCGGTCTACGAACTGTTCCGGCGGGCCGGCTCGGCCGATGCCGCGATGCTGCGGCGGGAACTCGGCGGCCGTTTCGCGCCGCAGGCGCTGACCGACTGCCTGCAAAGCCTGATCAGCCTCGACATCCTGCGCGACACGGATGCGCCGGAAACGCCGATCCGGGTGCAGAAGGTCGAGGACATTCCCCTGTCCACGATCATCCTGAATGTGAACACCGGCTGCAACCTCGCCTGCACCTACTGCTACAAGGAAGACCTGACGACACCCGCCAAGGGCGAGAAGATGGACTTCGCGACGGCGCGCGCGGCGATCGACCTGCTGATCGCGCAGGCGGCGTCGCGCGACCGGGTCAACGTCGTGTTCTTCGGTGGCGAGCCCCTGACCAACATGCCCCTGATACGGCAGGCGGTCGACTATGCCGAGGCCCGCGCGGCCGAGGCCGGCAAGACGGTCGACTTCTCGCTGACGACCAACGCCACGCTCCTGACCGAGGAGATCGCCGACTGGCTTGACGCCCATCGCTTCGGGCTGACCGTCAGCATGGACGGTCCCCGCGCGATGCACGACCGCAACCGCCGCACCGTGGGAGGGCGCGGCACCTACGACGTGGTCGCGGTCAAGGTGCGGATGCTTCTCGCGCGCTACCGCTCGCGCCCGGTCGGTGCCCGCGTGACGCTGACGGCCGGCGTCACCGACGTGCTGGCGATCCACGACCACCTGATCAACGATCTCGGTTTTGCCGAAGTGGGCTTCGGCCCGGCGACATCGGGGCCGATCGCGGTCTTCAACCTGCAGCCCGACATGCTGAAATCGGTGTTCGAGGACATGAAGACGCTGGGGCGGCGCTATGTCGACGCGGCGATCCGCGGCGAGAACATCGGGTTCTCCAACATGCACCAGCTTCTGACCGACATCGCGCAGGGGATGAAGAAGGCGGTGCCCTGCGGTGCCGGCCTCGGCCTTCTGGCCGTCGACAAGGACGGCGAGCTGCATCTCTGCCACCGGTTCGTCGGCTCCAGCCAGCCGACCTACGGCAATGTCACGACCGGGATCGACGTGCCGAAACTCGCGGCCTTTGTCGAAGGCGCGCAGGACCGCAGCGGCTTCGGCTGCAAGACCTGCCGGATCCGGTCGATCTGCGCCGGTGGCTGCTATCATGAAAGCTACGCGCGCCAGGGCGATCCCTTTGCCCCGGTCTATCACTACTGCGACCTGCTGCGTGACTGGGTGGACTTCGGCATCGAGGCCTATACCCGGATCATGCAGGCAAACCCGTCGTTTTTCCGTCGCCATCTTACGCCAAGGAGAGCCGCCTGATGAAACACCTGACCCCCGCGAACGCCAAGGCCGCGCAGTTTTCCGAAGCGGCCGCCGAAGGCAGGGAGGACGAAGTCGTCGCGATGAATTCGCTGGTCGGCTGCACGACCTCGTTCGATCCCGGATGGGAGGTCGATGCCTTCGGCGGCGTCGGCAACCTCTGCCAGCCGATGGAGGCCGACCTTTATGGCTGCGCCGACCCGTGCTGGTGGCCGGCCCAGGTCGCCGACACGATGAACACCTACCCCGGCTGGTCGAACGACGCGTCGGATGTCTACAACGACTGGCGCCAGCTCCAGTCCGTCTTCCCCAAGAGCAAGGTGTGATGCCATGACGATCCGTCGCAAGACATCCGCCGCGGCCGTTCTGGCGCTTGCCGCCGCTGCGCTGCCCGCCGCGGCAAAGGACTATCTTCTGGTGCCCGCGCGCCCCGACAAGCTGGTGATCGTCGATGCCGGGGCGATGGCCATCGACAAGGTGATCCAGCTCGACGGGGCGGGCCCCCTGCCGCAGCTTCCCGTCGTCAGCAAGGACGGCAGCCGCGCCTATGTGATGATGAACATGCTGGAAAGCATCGCCATCGTCGATCTCGTGAACGGCAAGACCCTCGGCCGGATCGAGATGAGCGGCGCGGAAGAGCGGGTGAAGGGAATGTTCGGCATGGACCTGTCGCCGGACGGCAAGACGCTGGTTGTCTATCAGAGCCCGGTGAAGATGCTGGCCGACGAATTCCAGGTGCAGCCGACGCGGCTTGCCTTCTATGACGCCGAGACGGGAGAGCTCAGGTCGACCGCCGAGGTGCCGCGGCAGATCACGCTGGTGGCATGGTCGGAGGACGGCAGCCGGATCTACGGCATGGGGCGCAAGATGTATGTGTTCGACGCCACCGGCAAGCAGATCGAGGAAAAGCCGATCCACGGCTGGCAGACCGAGACCTATGCCCAGCCCGACGTGCTCGACGTCTGGTCGCAGTTCGAACAGTCGGGCGTCATCACCACGCCGTTCTATACCGTCCGGCTCGACCTGCCGGCCGATGATCCGACGATCTACCGCACCGGCATCCTGACGCAGGATCTCGAGACCGGCGAGATGAAGATGCAGGAGGTGGAGCCGACCGACATCTTCTACTTCTCGACCGCCGCCAGCCCGACCGACAAGAACCGCATCTTCGGGGCCTACAATTTTCTTTCAAGCTTCGACATGGCCGAGGGAAAGCCCCTCAAGCGCGTGCCGCTGCCGCACAGCTACTATTCGGTCAACGTCTCGTCCGACGGCAAGACGGTGTACCTGGGCGGGGCGATGTCGGACGTGTCGGCCTATGACGCCGAGACGCTGGAGAAGAAGGGCGAGGTGCAGATGCCCGACGGGGCCGCGATCTCGCTCGCGTCGATCCGGATGTTCCAGCGTCAGGATTAAGCGAATGGCGCGCGCGCCCCTGATCGGCATCGTGGACAGCGGCGGTCCCGCCGACCAGATGGCGGGAGCGCGCGCCTTCGACGTGGGGCGCGACGGCCCGGCCCGGCCGGACCGGCTCGGCCACGGCACCGCGGTCGCCGCGGTGCTGCGCCGTGCCGCGCCGGACGCGGCGCTGCGGCACGCGCAGGTCTTCGACGACACGCCGGTGACCAGCGCGGACCGCGTGGCGCGGGCGGTGCTGTGGCTGGCCGGGGAGGCGGACATCCTTCTCCTCAGCCTCGGCCTCGCGGCTGACCGCAAGGTGTTGCGCGCGGCCTGCGAGACGGCGCTTGCCGCGGGCAGGTGCGTCGTGGCCGCGTCGCCCGCGCGCGGCGCGGTATCCTTCCCCGCGGCCTATCCCGGCGTCGTCGCCGCCACCGGGGACGCCCGCTGCGACTGGGAGACGCTGTCGCTGCTGCCAGGCGGCGTGATCGGCGCCTGGTGCGCCTCGCCCGAGCGCGGCGGCGCCGGCATGGGCGGGGCGAGCCTCGCCGCCGCGCGGGTGGCGGGCCAACTGGCGGCCGCCTTCCCCGCGGGGCAGGCCGACCCGGCCGTGTGGCTTGCCGGGCGCTGCCGCATCTTCGGGCCGGAACGGCGGCTTGCTCCGGCCGGGACGGCATGATCATGCGCGACCGGGCGGCAACCCTCATGGTCAGAAGCCTGCTCGGCAGGGGGGCGGAGTTCTGGCTGGCGCCGGTCATGGCGCGGGCCCTGCCGGGGATCGGCCTCGTGCTGACAACTTCGCTCCTCGCGGCCCTGCTCGGCCTCGTGCCGCCCTGGCTGACGAAGCTCCTGATCGACCGGGGCCTGATCGCGCAGGACTGGGACGCGGCCCGGTACTACGTGGCGCTGGTCTTTCTGGCGGGCCTGGTGATCCTTGCCGCATCGGTTGGCAACAACCTTCTGCATCTGCATTTCTCGGCGCGGATGCTGACCGATCTGCGCGCCCGTATGCTGGATGCAGCCCTGCACCGCCGGGTGGACCGTCCAGCCCTGACGGTGGGCGAGGCGCTGTCGCGCATCGACGGCGACACGGCGGAAATCCAGCGCTTCGCCTTCGACACGATGCTGGCGATGGCGTCGTCGGTCTTCCGCCTCGCCGGCGGCACTGTCATGCTCTTCGTGCTGGACTGGCGGCTCGCGCTCATCCCGGTGGCGGCGGCGCCGGTCAACCTCACCTTCCTCGCCTGGGCGCGGCCGCGCAGCCGGCTGCGGGCCGACGACCTGCGCGCCTCGCGCGGGGACATTGCCGCCCACCTGGTCGAAGGCTTCGCCGGGCTGCCCACGCTCAGGACGCTGGCCGCGCAGGGCCTCAGGGTGCGGGATTTTTCGCCTCTGCAGACGCGGCAGGTGCATCTGCTGATGCGGCAGCGGAGCTGGGCGGAGTTCGTGGGCTTCGTCCCGCAGATCACCGGCGCGCTCGTGCGGGCCGCGATCCTTCTCGGCGGCGGTTGGCTGATCATCCGGGGGGAATGGCAGATCGGTTCGCTGATCGCCTTTCTCAGCTATGTCGGCATGATGGTCGCGCCGTTGCAGAACCTGCTCGGGCTCTACCATGCGCAGGCGGTGGCGCAGGTGGCGCTGGCCCGGCTGAACGACCTGGCCGATCCCGCCGCCGACGAACGCGGCGGCCGCGCGCCGGCCGCCGGTCCCGGGGCGCTGCGGCTGGTGAATGCGCGCGGCCTTGCGGCGCAGCACGCGCCGGTCGATCTGGCGGTCGCAGCCGGCAGCCTCGTGCTCATCGACGGGCCATCAGGCGCCGGCAAGTCCACGCTGGCCGCGCTTCTGGCACGGATGGCGCCACCGGCGCCGGGAACCCAGGTCTTTCTCGACGGCGAGAATGTCGCGGGGCTCGATCCCGCCGCGCTCCGCCGCGCGGTGGCCATCGTGCCGCAGGCGGTCGCGCTCTTCCGGGGCACGGTGTCCCAGAACCTGCGCCTCGCCGACCCCGAGGCGACCGGCGACCGCATCCGGGACGCCCTAGCGCTCGTTTCGGCCCCGGTCGATCCCGAGGACGCGATCGAGGAGGCCGGGCGCAACCTGTCGGGCGGAGAGCGCCAGCGCCTCGCGCTGGCCCGTGCGCTGTTGTTGCCGTTCCGGGTTCTGGTGCTCGATGAATGTCTGTCGGAGGTGGACGGACCCACTGCCCGCGGCATCCTGGCGGCGATCCGGGGTCGATTTCCGAAGCGGACGATCATCGTCATCGCCCACGCAGGCCCGGCGCGCGACCTGCCCTTCGATCATGTCCTGCCGCTGGCGCCCGGCAGTCCCTTGCGCAGCGCGCCCGGCGGGACGCCGCGCCAGCGCGAGAACGCGCGGGAAAACGCCGTATGATCCGAATAGCCCAATCGCATCGCGATCTCGACGATGGGCATATCCGTCCGGGTCAGCAGCGCCTCCCCGATGCTGCACCGGCAGGTCTCGCCCAGTTCGTGAAACGAGGTTCCCTCGGCCTCGAGCCTGCGGCGCAGCGTCCGGCGCGACATTGCCAGATCGCGGGCGATCGAATCCTGGTCCGCCGCGCCCTGTCCCGTCCGGTCCAGCAAGAGGTCGCGGACGCGGTCGGACACCGGCTGCTGAGCCCGCAACGTGGTCAGATGGCGCTTGAGCACCTGCAGGCAGTCGTGGAAGTCGCCGCCGGCCCCGGGGGCGGCGGCGGGAAGGGCGGCGTCGAGGAGGCGCGCCGGGAACGTCAGGCAGTTGTCGTCTCCGTGGCGGACCGGGCGCCGCAGGCGCGTCTCGATGCCGCGGCTCGATCCTGTTTCCGGACCCTCGAACTGCACGGTGATCGCCCGCCCGGCGTCGGGGGCATACCGCCTGACGGTGCTTGCGACGATCCCAAGCGTCAGTTCGGCATCCGCGCGCCGCGGCCAGATGTTCTCGTCGAGGATGCGGTAGCGCAGATGGACATGATCCTCGTCCTGCTCCAGGCGGATCGAGGTGGCGGACTGCACCGTCCCGAAATAGGTCACGAAGCAGCGCAGCGCCGTCCCCAGCGTCGGCGCGACGGCCATCGCGGCGCCGATGGTTCCCAGATGCAGGAGGCTGAGCGACTCGCCCGCGCGCCAGACGGCCGCGCCGTCGCCCGCGGCAAAGGCCGCGAGCCGTTCGAGGCTGGCGACGAACGAGCGCAGCGGCAACGTCCCGTAGTCTTTGCTCTCGCCACTCGGCGCCCCGAGAACTGCCAGTTCAACGGCGGCCAAGGGCCCCGAGATGATCCAAGGACCGCGCATGTCAGAACTCCCCCGGTAGAAGGCTACGTCCGCGTTTGTCGAGATGTCAATCTGCCGCAACGTGCAGGGTTGGCGGCAGCCGGGGGGGGGGCGTGACCGGGGCGGGCGGAATCTCGCGGCCCGAGGATGTGGGCAAGCATGCGCGGCGCCCGGCGCAGGTGCCGTCGATCGGGGGCGGCCTGTCGCGCAGCCGCTACATCTTCATCGCCCGCGTCCTGCACTGGGTTCTTTCGATCGGGATGATCGCCGAGATCATCCTGGGGCTCTACAGCGACGGGCTTCCCTACGGCGCGGGGCAGGCGGCGGCGCGGGTGACCTTCCTCTACTCGATCCACAAGACGGCGGGTGTGGCGCTGCTGGCCATCGCCATCGCCTTCGCGATCTGGCTGCAGGTGGGACCGAGACGGGCCAGACCCGACGCCCGCATCGCCTGGGATCACGCGCTTGGACGGCTCGTCTACTGGGGCCTGTTCGTGGGCATGCTGGCGATCCCGATTACCGGCCCGATCCTGCACGGGAACGGCCCCAGCTGGGGATACGCGCCGATCCTGTGGCCGTGGCGCGACCGGATCCCGGGTGTGCCCGATGCCTTCGCCTCCGACAGGCTGGTCAGCGCGTTCCACGTCCAGTCGTGGTGGCTGTTCGCCGGGCTGAGCATCGTTCACGTGGTTCTCTGGTTCCGGCGCCGCCGCCTCCGCCGGCCCGGCGCCGCGCCGCGCCCCGCTGCCATCACCGTCAGCACGTCCCTGCTGCACTTCGCGCCGCTGGGTGGCGTGCTGATGTGGCTGGCTGTCGTGGCGCTCGTCGCCTGATCGCGAAGGCGAACCGGCCCGGAGTTCCGCCCGGCCCAGTGATGGGAACGGGCAAGATGCCGGGACGGCGTTGGAAGGAGAAGCCGGCGTCAAGGACAGTGTGCTCTGACCCCCGATAACTCCTTCATCCGATTCTAGAGTCCGGCCCAGAAAGCGGGAAGCAGGTCAGCGCACCACATCGAATTCCCCGACTACACCGATGCCGAACTCGGGAAGATCGCCGGGACGATGCTTGCGGGCCAGAACTGCAAGCTCGACGCAGGCGGCCGGAAGGCGCTGGAGGACCACATCGCTCCCCGTCGCAAGCAGCCGCACTTCGCCAGTGCCCGCTCGATCCGCAACGCGCTTGACCGCGCGGCGGAAGCCGCCCGACCGGCTGCATGAGAGATCGTTCGCCTTCCGATTGAGAATCGGCACGGTTTTCGGCTATAATTTCTTTGTTTGATTTCGATTGTTCTTTCCTGAGAGGCCATTGCCATGCGCGAGGATTTTCCCGCCCTGCGCGACCTGCCGCGCGAAGAGGGTGACGAACCCGTCGTAATCGAGCTTGTGTTTTCCGAGGATTTGTCGCCCGGCGTGGTCGAAGAGCGCGTCCGCGCCGTCGTGCCGGATGCGGCGCTGGATGTGGAGACCGCCTTCGGCGGCCAGCGGGACCGTTTCCACTTCGTGACTTTCCCCGACATCCGTTCACGCGGGCAGGAGCCGGAAGTCTTCGCCTTCGCGCGGGCGCTGCGGCCGGAGGTCGGTGCGACCGATGCCAACCCCGTCCTGACCGACAGTCTCTATGGCGCTGTGGCCATCGGTGCCGGTCCCACTGTCGAAAGCGCGATTTTCTCCTGCGAGACGCCACGGCAGGATTTCATGCCCAAGGGCTGGGTGCATCCGGTGATCAGGACGCCGGTCGCCTGGGGCATTACGCGCGGAAGCGGGGCGACCGTGGCGGTGATCGACACCGGCTATTCGACGCATCAGGAACTTGCCGGGGTCATCCGGCCGAACGGGCAGCTCAACCTCGTCGAGGGGGGAACGGACGCATCCGACCGCTTCAGCCAGGGCTTTCTGCGTCATCCGGGGCACGGGACGCTCGTCTGCTCCGTCGTGGCGAGCCGCGGCGATGCCTCGGGCGCGGGCGACGTGACCGGTCCGGGCGAGATCACCGGAGCCGCGCCCGAGGCGACGATCCTGCCGATCCGGGCGATCAAGTCGGTGATCAGCTTCAGCCAGAAGACCATTCCCGCGGCGATTGCGCATGCGGTGACGGAAGGTGCGGATGTAATCGCGATGGCGCTCGGCGGGCCGACACGGGTGAGTTCGACCGAAAAGGCCCTGCGCGACGCCACCCGCGAGGGGCTGGTGATCTGCTGCGCCGCGGGCAACTGCTGGCCGGCGGTGGTGTTTCCTGCCGCCTATGCTGCGAACGGGCTTTGCACCGCCGTCGCGGCACTGACGCGCGACCTCACGCCCTGGGCCAAGACCGGGCGGGGGCCGGAGGTGACCATCGCGGCGCCGGGTGAGAACGTGTGGGGCGCGGCCAAGAACAAGGCGACCGACCCGGACGACCGAACCAAGGCGGCGCAGGGCACAACGCTCGCCACCTCTCTGACCTCGGGTGTGGCGGCGCTCTGGGTCGCGAAGCACGGCGGCCGGGCCGCGCTGAAGGCCAAAGCGGTGGCCGCGGGCACAACGGTACAGTCGATGTTCGTCCACTGCCTGACGGCAGGCGTGACGAAGCCGCCGGTCTGGAACGGCGCCAGCAACCTCGGGGCGGGCGTTCTCGACGCCGCCCGGGCGCTGTCCAACCCCTTGCCGGCGGCGCCGACCGGAACCGAAGCCGCGGCCACGGGGGCTCTGCCGCCCGCCGGTGTCGCCCCGACGTCGCAGATCCTCGCCATCCACCTCGCGAACCACGCGCCCGAGGCGCTCGACGAATACGGGCCCGACATGGCGGACTATGCGGCAGAGCTTCTGTGGCTGAGCTACCGGGGCGGCGCGAAGGCGCGGGCCGCGCGCGAAGGCGGGGCAGAGGCCGCCGCGCTTCAGCCCGACCGGCCGAGCGCGGAACTGGCGGCGGCGCTCGCCGTCCGGCCGAAGCTCCGCGCCGCGCTCGCCGCCGAATAGGCGCAAGGCCTTGTCCGGGTCACTCACCGCGAAGGCGCTGGCACCGGTGATCGCCGAGGCGCCGGCGCTCGTGCACGAGGCGCTGCAGACGCTGTACGATCCGCGCGAGGACCCGCTCGACCTCGACGCGGTTGCCGTGGCGGCGCGGGGGGTCGGCCGGACGACGGCCGCGATGCTGGCGATGATCCTCAACGAAGACGGCCTGTCCGAAGCCTTTGTCGCCTTCCTCGCCGCTCATGCCCGGCCGCTGGACCGTCCCGCCTTCGCCGCCACGGTCGCCCGGCTGAAGGCCGAATCCGACGCGGCCCTTGGCGGGCTCGTCGGGATCTCCTTCGACGAGGAGAAGCTCGCCGCCTTCGCGCTGAGGTCGCAGAGCTTCCGCTGCCGGATCCGTGTGAACGGCAAGGTCACAGGCAGCGGCGCGCTGGTCTCGCCGCGACTGGTCCTGACGGCCGAACATGTGATTGCCACCGCAAATGGGATGGTGCCGAAGCTGGAGGTCGAGGGGCCCGACGATCGGCGCTATCCGGCGACGGTCGCGCTCGCGGTGCCGCCGCACGAGTCCGAGGTGACGGGCGGCCTGCCGCCGGCCGAGGCCGCCGCGGCGCACAGTGATGTGGCGCTCCTCCGGCTCGACGTGCCGCTGGGGCGGCGCTACGCACAGGTCGATCTGCCGCCTGCGCCAGTGCCCTGCGCCGGCAAGTCCGCCTTCGTCCTCGTGCATTTTCCGGGTGGCAAGGCTTCGGGCATCTCGTTCGGGGAAGTCGACCGGAGCGCTGCCGGCGCCCTGCGGCAGGCGCATACGGCGAAGGCCGCGAACGGGTCGTCAGGGGGGCCGGGATTCGACGCGGAGTTCCGCTTTCTCGGCCTGCACCAGGGCCGGCTCGGCAAGGTGAAGCGCATCGTGCCCTTCGAGCAGTTCTGCGCCAATGCGGATTTCCGCGCACGCATCGAAGGCGACCGGCAGATGCGCTACCTCTGGTCGCTGGACGGCTCGCCCGAGGGGCATCTCGTGATCGGACGCCAGACCTTCTTCGACGCGCTTGCCACGATCGCGGCCGGCGAAGCCCCGGCCCTGCGCGGAATCTGGGTGCGCCGCAAGTCCATCGCCGAGAGTGCGGGCCTCGCCTTCAGTCACGACCTTCTGAGCGCGTTTCTCGACGCCAGCGCCCACCGGATCGTTCGTTTGCCGACCGCGATCGAAGTGGGTGACGTGGTGGCCCGGCTGCATGCCGAGGTCTTCGCCGCGCCGCCCCCCGGCGCTGCGCCGGGCGTGCGGCTCGACGAAACGACGCGCGTCGCCCACGACGAGGACCGCGCCCGCACGCTGGCCGACGCGATCCAGGCGCAGGCCGTCGCCGAGGGGCGCACCATCTGGATCTTCGTCGAGAATCCGCCGGCGGGTCTGCTGCAGGACGCACAGGTCCAGTTCGAACACCTCGTGGCCGAACTGCTCGTGCGCCCGTCCGTCCGCCTCGTCCTCGCCGGGTTCGAGACCTGCGTCCTCGCCGAGACGGTCTACGAGACGGTGGGCGAGGCGCGCACCGGGACGCTGCCGGGGCTTCTCGCCGAGTACATCGGCGAATTCACCGAGGCGGATGTGCGGATGACCGCGGCCGAGATGGCCCGCGCAATGGGATACGACTGGGGCGCTGCGGTGCTCGCCCGGATCGTTCGGCTGGCGCTGGCGGGCTTGCCGGCCCAAGGCGGGTACTACCCGGTCACACACCTGGGATCCGTGGCGGACCGTTTGAGAGCCGAGGCGCGGCGCGAGGAGGGAGGGGGATGAAGCGGGCGGCGGGTGATCTCGATGCACTGGTCGCGGCGGCGCGCAGCTTCGCTGCGGTGCAGGATTCATTTGCACCCGAGGCGGCGCTGGCCGCCGCCATGGGCCCGCGTGCAGGGCAGGAGCCGGTCGTGGCCGCGCGGGTGCTCTCGGCGCTCCGGCAGGATTGCACGGTGGAGGCCGGGAAGACTGAACGCTGGTTGATGCGCCCGGCGGCGCGACGGAAGATTCTCGCGGGCGATGT
>NZ_JAYRTX010000087.1:0-14616 GCF_041919395.1 Albidovulum sp. | reverse complement strand
ACCGTCCGGCTCGGTCTCGGTACAGGGGGCGACGTGCTTCTGCCGATCCCGGGCCCGCGCACATTCGTGCGATCAGGCGAACTGAAGCTGCGCTACGACCATTCGCGCGGCGACGGCTGGACGCTTGACGGTGCCCTTCGCGGCTTCCGGCGCGACGGCCTCACCTTGGCGGCGCTGACGCTCGACGGTTCGGGACGAATTGGGTTGGCCGGGACGTTCGGGGTCACGCGGCCCCGCGCCGGCGGCACCGTCACCTTCGCCGCAACCGGCATCACGCCTGCCGATCCCGCACTTGCCGCTGCCATCGGGCCGGACCTTTCCGGACGGACGATCTTCTCATGGCAGGAAGGCGAGCCCTTGCGGCTTCCGGAGTTCGACGTGACCGGCCAGGGATATGGCGCGAAGGGCCGGGCAACAGTTTCTGCGGGAGAAGGCGATACCGTGGTTTCGGGCGAGATCTCGGCCGAGGTCGCCGATCTCGGCCGGTTCGCAGCCCTTGCAGGATGGCCGGTCGCCGGCGCGGGCGTGCTTTCGGCTTCGGGATCGGGCGGCGTGCTCTCGGGCCGTTTCGACGTCGAGGGGAAGGTCACCGGGACCAGCCTTGCGGTTGGCGTGCCCGAGATCGACCGCTTGCTCGCGGGGGAAAGTCAGGTCGCCTTCTCCGCCGCCCGGGACGAGACCGGGATCAACCTGCGCCGCCTCGATGTGTCGGCTTCGACACTGTCTGCACGGGTGTCCGGACGGCTGGCGACGGGTGCCTCGGACCTTCGGGCCTCGCTCGACTTCTCGGACCTCTCGGCGCTCGGACCATCATACCGAGGCGCACTGAAGGGCCAGGCGCGTCTGACCGAGGCGGAAGGTACCCGGCAGATGACCCTTGACGCGTCCGGCAACCGGCTGGGGGTTGGCCAGGCGGAGATCGACCGTATCCTTGCCGGTCCCGCGGACCTTCGGCTGGTTGTCAATGAGCGTGATGGGCGGCTGCGCCTCGAGACGCTGAACCTCACGAACCCGCAAGTGACAGTGGGGGCGGCAGGAGTGATCGACGGCGATACCCGGCGGATCGAACTTTCTGCGCGGCTCGCCGACCTTGCGATCCTCGCGCCCGGTTTTCCAGGGCCTCTGACGGCAAGCGGCACGGTAACCGAGACGGTGCTCGGATACGAGGTCGACCTGACGGGCGACGGCCCTGGCGCCACCAATGCTCAGGTCAAGGGCAGCGTCGCGTCCGATTTTTCATCGACCGATCTCGTCCTCACCGGCGGCGGCCAGTCGGCTGTCATCAACCCGTTCATCGAACCGCGCAACGTCACGGGGCCGGTGACCTTCGACCTGCGGCTCAGCGGGCCGCCGCGCCTCTCCTCGCTCTCCGGCCGAGTGTCACTCGACGGCGGGCGGCTTGTGGCACCGACCTTCGGGATCGAGCTGGAGCGTCTCTCCTTGTCTGCGGATCTCGCCCAAGGCACGGCCGCGCTGTCCGGCACCTCTGCGGTGCGCGGCGGTGGCGACCTGGCGTTGTCGGGGTCGGTGGCGCTCACCCGGCCCTATCCCGGCGACCTCGCAATCCGTCTTTCGGCGGCACGGCTCCGCGATCCCGAACTGTTCGACACGACGGTCAGCGGAACCGTGCGCGTCAATGGCCCTCTCCTCGGCGGAGCGGCGATCGCGGGCGAGGTCACACTTGGCCGAACCGAGGTCCGGGTGCCGTCCACGGGCCTTGGCGCAGACCCGCTTCTGCGCGACATCGTGCATGTCCGCGAACCGGCCGGCTCTCGCCAGACGCGGGTAAGGGCCGGGCTGACAGAGCCGGATCAGGGGTCAACGCGACCGGTGTCGTCCTATCCCCTCGACCTTGCCATCACTGCGCCCGAAAGGATTTTCGTGCGCGGGCGTGGACTTGACGCCGAGATGGGCGGGTCGCTCAGGTTGATGGGAACGACCTCCGATGTCGTGCCTTCGGGTCGGTTCAGCCTCATTCGCGGTCGGCTCGACCTCTTGGCGAAGCGCTTCACTATCGACGAGGGAATGATCGAGCTTCAGGGCGCGCTCACGCCATACATCCGCTTCGCGGCGCAAAGCGAAGCCGACGGAATCACCGCGACCATCGTGATAGAGGGGGAGGCCACAGCGCCGGAAATCCGCTTCCTTTCGTCGCCAGAGCTTCCCCAAGAGGAGGTCATCGCGCGCCTCCTGTTCGGCCGTGGGCTCAATAACCTGTCGCCGTTTCAGGCCGCGCAACTCGCCTCGGCCGTGGCGGAGCTTGCGGGACGCGGCGGCGAGGGCATCGTGTCGAAGCTGCGGAACTCCTTCGGTCTCGACGATCTCGACGTCACGACGAACGAAGAGGGATCGGCAGCCGTGCGGGCCGGAAAGTACCTGTCGGAGAAGCTCTATTCCGACGTCACCCTGGGCGCCGAGGGCAAGACCGAGATCAACCTCAATCTCGATGTAAGGCCCGGCGTGACCGCGCGCGGGACTGTCGGGTCCGACGGCTCGACCGGCATCGGCATCTACTACGAGCGTGACTACTGAGCGCGGCGCAGGCGCGCGCGTTCCTCGTTCAGGACGGCGCCGAACAGAACGATATAGGCCGAGATGTAGAGCCACATGAGCAGGGCGATCACCGCCCCGATCGAGCCGTAGATGCGGTTGTAGGCGCCGAAATAGGCGAGATAGACCGAGAAGGCGATGGAAGCCGCGACCCAAAGCATCGCCGCGACGAAGGCCCCGGGCGAAACCCAGGAGTGGCGGTGGCTGCGGCTCTCGGACGTCGGGCCCCAGCGGTAGAAGAGACCGAGGACCACGAACAGGACGGCGAACATGACCACCCAGGGAAGGTAGAAGAGAATGAACGACCCCAGATAGTCCACGTGCAGGAAGTTGAGCGCAACGGGCACGGTGACGACCACGACGAGCGCGGAAAGCACGAGCGCAACCACCGCGCCAGTGAGCACGACGGACCAGAGCAGCCGGAAAAGACCGGGACGGTGGCCGCGATCATGCATCGCATTGAGCCCGCTCACGAGTGCGGCAACGGCGCTGTGGACCGAGTAGAGTGCGACCACAAAGGACAGGATGGTGGTCCAGCCCAGTGCCCGGTTGTTTGCAACCAGAAGCGCGTCGAGGTGGGCTTCGAGAACGCCGTACGCGGCGTCCGGAATGACGCCGTGGATCTGGTCCAGGTATTCCCGCATGACGATCGGGTCGGCGAAAAATCCCCAGATCGCGATTGTCGCCGCCATCCCCGGAAAGAGTGCGAACATCGCATAGAAGGCCACGCCCGCGGAGAGCAGGCCCATGTGCCGCTCATCCATCGCGTTCCAGACGGCGACAGCGAGCTTCATCATGTAGGTTGCCCAGGCCAAGCGGGAACTCCGTACTTTAAGCACCACATGTTCGCGCGCGCGCATGCCGGGCGCAACGGGGGTGACGGCGGAATGCTAACGACAGTCGCGGTCAGTCGTTCCCATGAATCAGATCGAGCGGTATCACTGGCGGTCAGGAGGATTCGCCTTGCGGTTCATAGCACTGCTCACGCTTTGGGCGGCGACTGCGGCGGGCGCGGAAATCCCCGCACCGATCACCGACGCCGACTATGGCCCCGTTTCGATGGATGAAGCCCGGCTCGGGCGGATGCTCTTTTTCGATCCGATCCTCTCGGGTAACCGCAACATCTCGTGCGCGACCTGTCACCATCCGCGCTTCGCCACGTCCGACGGGCTCTCGCTGGGCCTCGGTGAAGGCGGGTTCGGCATCGGGCCCGAGCGCAGGCCCGATCCGGCCAATCCGCCGGAGCAGCGGATTCCCCGCAACGCACAGGCCCTCTTCAATCTCGGCGCGCGCGAATTCACCGTCATGTTTCACGATGGGCGGATCGAAGTCGACCCTTCCCGCCCATCGGGACTGAGGACCCCGCTTGAAGACGACATGGTGGCCGGTTTCGCCTCCATCCTTTCGGCCCAGACGATGTTCCCGGTGCTTTCGCCCGACGAGATGGCGGGGCACTATCAGGAGAACGACGTGTCGACGGCCGTGCGCGAGGGCGTCATTACCCGGCCCGGCGGGGCCTGGGACATTCTCTCGAAGCGCGTCTCGGCCATACCGGAATACCGTGCCATGTTTTCGGCCGCCTACCCGGACATCGCCGGGGGACGCCCGATCGGCTTCACCGACATCTCAAATGCGATCGCCGCTTTCGTTGCCTTCGAATGGCGGTCCGACAACTCGCCCTTCGACTTGATGTTGCGCGGCGGGACGGCCCTCGCACCCGAGGGACAGGCGGGTATGGACCTGTTCTATGGCAAGTCCGGCTGTTCCGGCTGTCATGCGGGCAAGTTCCAGACTGATCACGACTTCCACGCCATGGGCGAGCCACAGCTTGGCCCCGGAAAGGCCGAGCGGTTCGAGCGACACTCCCGCGACGTCGGCAGGATGCGGGTGACCAACCGGCCTGACGATGCCTTTGCCTTCCGCACGCCGTCGCTTCGCAATGTCACCGCGACAGGTCCCTGGGGCCACGCCGGTGCGTGGTCCGATCTTGCTGCGTTTCTGCGTCATCACGCCGACCCTTCGATCGGGCTTTCGGGTTATGACCGCAGTCTGGCGGTGCTTCCGGCCATCGACCTTGCCAAGCCCGACTGGGCAATCCTCGATTCGCCCGACGAAGTGCGTGTGATCGAGGCGGCCGCGCTGCCGGGCAGGCCGCTGTCGGAAATAGAGGTGGCGCAACTGATCGCCTTTCTCGGAGCGCTGCGCGACCAGGCGTCAATCGACGGCCGCCTCGGCATGCCCGAGACCGTGCCAAGCGGGCTTCCGGTGGAGCGTTAGAGCCCGAGGCGCAGTGATAGGCCGTCCGGCCAGACCTCCGTCACCCGGTCAGCGGGAAGCGACGTCCAGTCCGAAACGGTGCCGTCTGGCCAGATGATGCGAACCTCGGGTTTCATCTCGGCTCCGAGTCCGAAATGGAGCGGACCGGCCTGGCCGCCTGCGTGTCCACCGCCGACAGTCACTTCGCGCGCCATCACCTTTCCGGCCGCGCGGAGTTCGACCCAGGCGCCGACGGCGCGGCTGTTGCCTTCCATCCGCGGCTCTATTCCGGCCCAATGGCCCGTATCCGGGGTCGCGTTCTGCCAGAGTTCCAGTGGCGCGCGTCGGTTCACCACCACGAGATCGAGCCGCCCGTCGCCGTCGAAGTCCGCGAGCGCCGCTCCGCGCGCGCGTTCGGTCGTGGCAATGCCGGCCACGTCGGCCCTCTCGACGAAACTTCCGTTCGGCTGCTGCATCAGGAGGTTGTTCGGGTCATGGATCGCGTTCGAGGGCATCTGATCCACGTTCCCCTTGGCGATGAAGATGTCCATTCGCCCGTCGTTGTCCACATCCGCAAACTCGGCGTGCCATCCGGTGGAGGGCCGGCCATCGTCGCCGATGAACGGTCTCTGCGCGTAGGTGCCGAGTTCATAGGGTGCATCGGTGAAGCCGGTCCCCGTATTGAACTGGAGAAGCTGGTCGCCCATCGAGGTCATCATCACTTCGGGCAACCCGTCGCCGTTCAGGTCCTGGCTGGCGATCCCCATCCCCCAGAGCGAGACGCGGGGCCAGTCCTCCGTCCGCTCGGCGAGCGGGCTGAGGCGGAACATCTGTTCGTAGCCGCCGCGAACGTAATAGTGACGATCGTTGGAGACACGTAGCTCCGGCTCGCCCGAGCGACGCCAATCGCTGATCAGCATGGAGAGTGTGCAGAAGCCGGGTGAGATCGTCTCGGGTGCACCGTAGATTCGTCCCGAAGGTCGATAGAGGTCCGATGTGTCGCAGGCTTCGAACGGACCTTTGGGGTTGGCGCGGTCCACATAGTGTCCGAAGGCCAGTGTCGGAAGGCTCGCCCCCTTCTCCCAGATGGCCGAAAAGGCCGTTGTCCAGGCGTCGCGAGGGTTGAAACCCAGGGCCGCCGAGGCGTCAGTGAAGGTGCAGTCAGGCCCGCCGCGCAGCAGGATGTCGCGTCCCACCCGCAGCACGGCCAGGTCAAGCGCGCCGTCTCCGTCGATGTCGAGCGGATAGGCTCCTGTCACGCCAGTGATCGGCGGTGCGTCGCCCAGCGCGAAGGTGAGCGGCGATGTCGCGCCCCCGGTGATATTCACGAACAGACGCGCGGGGTTGGTACCGCCGGCCACGAAAATCTCCGGCCTGGCGTCGCCGTTGCAGTCGAACACGGCGACCCCGCCGCCTACAAAATGCTCCCACCCGCCTTCATAAACATGTGCGACCGGCAAGTCGCCCGCGCGATCGACGAAAAGAGGCGCTGCCGCGGCCGGCGACGCGGCGGTCGTTACGATTAGGACGATCATCCTCATTGGGCGGCAACTTCCCGTGCGGGGCTCAACAACTGTTCCGTCACCTGCGACAGCGCCAGCGCCGCCGCGCCATGGGCCCAGAGCAGATCGCCCCAGGCATGGATCTCGATACGCGGTGCCGGGCGCCCGGTATTGAGTGCCAGCGCCTTTATCTCGCCCAGCGTTTCGTTGGCGTAAAGGTAGTCATAGCGCATCCGTTCACCCGAGAGGACGATCAGTTCGGGGTCGAAGAGGTTCACCACGTTGGCCAGTCCCAGAGCGAGGTAGCGTCCGGCCCGGTGAAAGATGGAGCGTGCTGCGGCATTGCCGGCCTTGGCGTGATCGTAGAGGCTTTCGAGGAGGATATTGACGGACTGGGTCTCGCGGCTGGTCAGGTTCAGGGCCGTGGTTGCCTCGCGCACCAGTGCGTAATCCGCGACATAGGCCTCCAGACAGCCGCGCTGGCCGCATCGGCAGAGAGCGCCGTCAAGCTGCACCTTCGTGTGGCCGAGTTCCATTCCGAGCCCCTGGCCGCCGCGATAGATGCGATGGTTCATCACGAAGCCCATGCCGACCCCGTGTTCGATCGTGAGCACGGCGAAGTCGGAAAGGCTGCGGCCGGCCCCGAACCACAACTCGGCGAGCGTCACAAGGTTCGCGTCGTTATCCACGTGAACCGGTCGGCCGAGCCTCTCGCTCGCGGCCGCGGCGAGCGGCGCATGGCGGCTTGCGATGACCGGAGACCAGTGGACGATACCGGTCGCGGTATCGACGAACCCCGGCACGCCGAGGCCTATGGCGCTGAGCTTTTCAGGCAGGATTCCGGCCTTCTCGCAGAGCCGTCCGACAAGTGTCGCGGTCGCGGCAACAAGGTCGGCGAGTTCCATCGCGCCCGGCTGGCGTGTGATGGCTTCGTCGGCGATGAGGTTGCCGGCGAAATCCACAATCACCGCGGTATGTTCGCGGTCCGAAAGCTTGACGCCGGCGACAAGCCTTGCATCCGCGCGGACGCCTAACGCCACCGCCGGACGTCCACGCCCGCCATCCCCGACATCACGCTGCGTCGACACTTCCTCGAGCAGCCCCATCTCGATCAGTTCCGACGTCAGAGTCGTGACGGAGGCAGGGCTGACACCGAGCTCCTTTGCGACCTGCACGCGCGGCATGTAGCCGGCGGCCCGGACCCTTTCGAAGATCTGCTGGCGGAGGGGGCGCGCCGACTCGGTGAGAGAGGGGATCAGGGGCCCGCATCCTTGCGTTCGCGCCTCGATCCTGCGCACGGCACGCGCCTCCCGGTCCTTCATTTCTTAGTCCACCTAATTAAAGGCGCGCGACTTTTTTGCGGGCGCGCTCGATTCTCTGCGTTGCGGCACCCAAGATCGCATCAATCTTGCGCGGTATCAGTGTGCGGTCTGACTTTTAATTTGACAAGTGAAATTATTGAAGGCAATTTCGACACTGTATCGGCGAATCCGTCGATCCGGGCGGCATGCCCACCAACGGGAGGAACTTATGCACAAGTCCATTCTGGCGGCCGTCGCCCTGGCGGCCGGTTTCGCTTCAAATTCGGCCTGGGCGCAGACGATCGGCGTGAGCTGGTCGAACTTCCAGGAAGAGCGCTGGAAAACCGACGAGGCCGCCATCAAGGCGGCGCTGGAAGCAGCCGGCGCCACCTACATCTCCGCGGACGCACAGGCCTCCGCCGCCAAGCAGCTGACGGATGTCGAGGCGCTCATCGCCCAAGGGGCCGAGGCGCTGATCATCCTCGCCATGGACAAGGATGCGATCGGCCCGGCAGTCGACAAGGCTGCGGCAGAAGGCATCCCGGTTGTCGGCTATGACCGCCTGATCGAGGACGAGCGCGCCTTCTACCTGACCTTCGACAACAAGGGCGTCGGAAGCATCATCGCCGAAACGGTGAAGGCCGCCCAGCCCGAAGGGAACTATGCGATCATCAAGGGCGACCCTGGCGATCCCAATGCCGACTTCCTGCGCGAGGGCATGGAAGAAGTGATCGGCGCAGACGTCGCGGCAGGCAAGATCAAGATCGTCTGCGAAACCTATACGGACGGCTGGAAGCCTGAGAACGCGCAGGCGAACATGGAGCAGTGCCTGACCGCCAACAACAACGCCATCGACGCGGTTCTCGCCGAGAACGACGGCATGGCCGGCGGTGTGATCGCAGCGCTGCAGGCCCAGGGTCTCACGGTTCCGGTCGGGGGACAGGACGGCGACCTTGCGGCGCTGAACCGCGTGGCCCGCGGATCGCAGACCGTGTCCGTCTGGAAGGACAGCCGTGCGCTCGGCAAGGCCGCGGGCGAGATCGCTGTCGCGCTTGCCAAGGGTACGGCCATGGATGCGGTCCAGGGGGCTCAAAAGTGGTCCGGCGGAGAGAAGGGGGTGGCGATGAACGCGATCTTCCTTGCCCCGACCCCGATCACCAAGGAAACGCTTAACCTCGTCATCGACGCAGGCCACATCTCGAAGGAGCAGGCCTGCGAGGGCGCTGCGTCTGACGTGGCTGCATGCCAGTGAACTGAGCCACTTGACCGACGCCGGACCGATCCGGCGTCGGTCAATTCGGGCGGGCGCCGGTCAGGCGCTTCCAAGATGTGGTCAGGCAACCCCTGTCACGCCTGACCGCGCAAGCACCGATCCCCTTAAACGTGCGGGTGCGCCATGACGCAGACAACTTCTCGGATCTCCGCCAGCAATCCCGCCACGGGCATTTTCGGCCGGTTCCTCAGGGCCACCGAGATCGACACTCGCCTTCTGGGCATGGTCGGTGCTCTCGTCGCGATCTGGGTCGGCTTTCATATCTACGGCATCGTCGCAAACGGCAGCGGTGTGTTCCTGACGCCCCGGAACCTCTGGAATCTGTCTGTGCAGACGGCGTCCATCGGGATCATGGCCTGCGGGATGGTGCTGGTCATCATCACGAGGCACATCGACCTTTCCGTGGGCTCCCTTCTCGGTTTCGCGGCCATGGTCATGGGGATCACCCAAGTCTGGGTCCTGCCGCAGTGGCTCGGCCTCGGTCATCCGGCGATATGGATCATCGCTTCCATCGTCGGCATGTCGGTGGGAGCCTCGATCGGCGCCTTTCACGGGTGGCTGGTCGCCTACCGCGGGATCCCGGCCTTCATCGTCACGCTCGGTGGCCTCCTTGTGTGGCGCGGCGCGGCCTTCCTTCTGGCGCGAGGTGAGACCATCTCTCCGGTGGATGCGAATTTCGCCCTGATCGGCGGAGGCCCCTATGGTTCCATCGGCGCGACCGGCAGCTGGATCGTGGGGCTCGCCGCCTGCTCCGGGATTGTCTGGCTGCTGGTGCAGGGGCGCAAGCAGCGACTCAAGTTCGACTTTCCGTTGCGGCCCATGTGGGCCGAGTACACGCTCGGCGTCCTCGGGTGCGGACTTGTGATCGGGTCGGTGCTGCTCGTGAACGCCTATCCATGGCCGCGCGGAATCGTGAACCAGTACGCGGCAGCGCAGGGGATCGAAGTCCCCGAAGGCGGCCTATTCATCAGCCACGGCTTTGCCATTCCGGTTCTGGTTCTCGCGGTTGTCGGCATCGGGATGACGTTCCTCATGACCAGGACGCGATTCGGCCGCTATGTCCTGGCGATCGGAGGCAATCCCGACGCGGCAGAACTCGCCGGGATCGACACGCGCTGGATGACGGTCAAGATCTTTGCGCTGATGGGTTTCCTGACTGGGCTTTCGGCCGTCGTCGCATCTGCGCGGCTCAACTCCGCCACCAATTCGCTCGGCCAGCTCGACGAGCTCTACGTCATCGCCGCCGCCGTGATCGGGGGCACGTCCCTCGCCGGCGGGGTGGGCACGATCTACGGCGCGATCATCGGCGCGCTCGTCATGCAGAGCCTGAAGACCGGCATGGTTCTGATCGGTTTCGACGCCGCGATGCAGGATATCGTCGTCGGCATCGTGCTCGTCCTGGCCGTCTATGTGGACAAGCTTTATCGCAGCCGCGCGAAATAGGGGTGACCAACATGCTAGACAGTCAGAAGCCCCGCACGCCTCTCGTCGAGATGCGCGACATCTCGATCGCCTTCGGAGGCATCAAGGCCGTGGATCACGTCACGGTCGACCTCTATCCCGGCGAGGTTGTCGGGCTGCTCGGTCACAATGGTGCCGGCAAGTCCACCCTGATCAAATGCCTCTCCGGCGCCTATCAGGCGGATTCGGGCGATATCTGGATCAGCGGTGAGAAGGCCGAGATCCACAACCCGCGGGATGCGCGAAAGTACAACATCGAGACGATCTACCAGACGCTTGCGCTGGCCGACAACCTGGATGCCGCTTCCAACCTTTTCCTCGGGCGCGAGCTGGTGACATCCGCAGGCCTCGTCGACGATGCGCGCATGGAGGCCGAGACACGCAAGATCATGGGCCGTCTCAACCCCAACTTCCGCAAATTCAACGTGCCGGTTTCCGCCCTCTCCGGAGGGCAGCGGCAGTCGGTTGCCATCGCGCGCGCCGTCTATTTCGACGCGCGCATCCTCATCATGGACGAGCCCACGGCCGCGCTCGGGCCGCACGAGACACAGATGGTGGCGGAACTGATCCAGGAGTTGAAGGCACAAGGGCTCGGAATCTTCCTGATCGAGCATGACATCCACAACGTGATGAAGCTCTGCGACCGTGCGTCTGTCATGAAAAACGGGCAACTTGTGGGCACCGTCAATGTCGACGAGGTCACGGACGAAGACATCCTCGGCATGATCATCCTGGGCAAGAAACCCGAAAGGTCAGCCTGAGATGTATCTCGGCCTGGATCTTGGCACGTCGGGTTTGAAGGCCATCCTGATTGACGACGGCCAGAATATCGTCGCGGAGGCGACCGCGCCGCTTTCTGTGTCGCGCCCGCAAGATGGCTGGTCGGAACAGTCTCCGGCAGACTGGATTGCCGCCGCCGAATCCGCCATCGGCGCGCTTCCAGCCGAACGGCGTGCCGCGATCCGCGGTATCGGGCTTTCGGGCCAGATGCACGGCGCAACCCTGTTGGACGCTGCCGACGATGTGCTGAGGCCCTGCATACTCTGGAACGATACGCGCGCCCACGCCGAGGCGGCGGTGCTCGATGCCGACCCCCGGTTTCGCGCGATCACCGGCAACACCGTCTTTCCCGGCTTCACGGCACCTAAACTCGTCTGGGTGAAGGCGCACGAGCCGCAGGTCTTCGCACGCGTGGCGAAGGTCCTCCTGCCGAAGGATTACCTGAGGCTCTGGCTGACCGGCGAGCATGTCGCCGAAATGTCGGATGCCGCGGGAACGAGTTGGCTGGATACGGGCAGGCGCACATGGTCGGAAGAGCTTCTTGCCGCGACCTTCCTGCCGCTTGCGGCGATGCCTCGACTTGTCGAGGGGTCGGAGGTCTCGGCGCAGGTCCGCCCCGAGATAGCGGCGCGGTTCGGCCTTGGGCGCAATGTCGTCGTTGCCGGCGGCGCAGGCGACAACGCTGCCGCGGCGATAGGGGTCGGGGTCGTCTCCGCCGGACAGGCCTTCGTTTCCCTCGGCACATCGGGCGTGCTTTTCGCCGCGAATGACGGCTACCGGCCCGACCCGGCCACCGCGGTCCACACCTTCTGCCATGCCCTGCCGGGCAAGTGGCACCAGATGGGAGTGATCCTGGCGGCAACGGATGCCCTGAACTGGTTCGCCCGGCTCGCAGGCACCGAGGCGCCGATGCTCGCGGGTGCGCTCGGCGCGTTGGAGCCGCCGGGCAAGACGCGCTTCCTGCCCTATCTTGGCGGCGAGCGGACACCGCTTAACGATGCCGCGATCCGAGGTGCGTTCATCGGGCTTGAACATGCGACCGACCGGGAGGCGGCAACGCGGGCGGTTCTCGAAGGGGTGGCGTTCGCGATCCGGGATTGCCGGGATGCGCTGGCGGCGACCGGGACGCGCATCGACCGACTCATCGCCGTCGGCGGCGGGTCGCGGTCGGACTACTGGCTTTCGGCGATCGCCACGGCATTGGCGACGCCCGTTTCCGTTCCTGTCGCCGGTGACTTCGGCGGCGCTTTCGGCGCCGCGCGACTGGCGATCATGGCGGCAACCGGCGCGGGGGCAGCAATTGCGACCGCGCCGGCGACCGCGCGCACGTTCGAGCCGCAGACACGGCTGCTTTCAGCCTTTGACGACGGTTTCGCTCGATTCCGGGCCGCGCAATCCGCCATCAAGGGCCTAACCTGAGGGACTTCCATGACCGGCTTTTTCAAGGGCATTCCGGCGATCCGATACGAAGGTCCGGAGAGCGAGAACGAGTTCGCCTTCCGCCACTACGACCCTGACGAGATGGTGTCGGACAAGCGCATGGAGGATCACCTGCGCTTTGCGGTCGCCTATTGGCACAGCTTCGCCTGGCCTGGCGGCGATCCCTTCGGCGGGCAGACCTTCGAGCGGCCCTGGTTTGGCGACACCATGGACCATGCGCGGCTGAAGGCCGACGCAGCCTTCGAGATGTTCGACATTCTTGGTGTCCCGTTCTTCTGCTTTCACGATGCCGACGTAAGGCCGGAGGGCGGAAGCTTCGCCGCAAGCCTGAAGAACTTCGAAGCGATCGTCGATTATTTCGGTCAGAAGATGCAGACGCACCGCACGCGGCTTCTGTGGGGCACGGCAAACCTCTTCTCCCACCGCCGCTTCATGGCTGGCGCCGCGACGAACCCCGATCCGGACGTCTTCGCCTGGTCGGCCGCTACCGTGAAGGCATGCATGGACGCGACCCACCGCCTCGGTGGGCAGAACTACGTCCTCTGGGGCGGGCGCGAAGGTTATGAGTCGCTTCTCAACACCGATCTTGCGCGCGAACGCCGGCAGGCAGGCCGTTTCCTTCAGATGGTCGTGGAGTACAAGCACCGGATCGGCTTCAAGGGTACGATCCTCATCGAGCCGAAGCCGCAGGAACCATCGAAGCACCAGTACGACTACGACGTCGCCACCGTCTACGGCTTCCTGAAGGACTTCGGGCTCGAGGGTGAGGTGAAGGTCAACATCGAGCAGGGCCACGCGATCCTCGCGGGGCACTCCTTCGAACACGAGATCGCGCTGGCAGCATCGCTTGGCATTCTCGGTTCCATCGACATGAACCGGAACGACTACCAGTCAGGCTGGGACACCGACCAGTTTCCAGACTCGGTGCCCGAGATGGCGCGGGCCTATTATGAAATCCTGCGGGCGGGCGGACTTACGACCGGAGGCACGAACTTCGATGCCAAGCTCCGGCGCCAGAGCCTCGACCCCGAGGACCTGATCCTCGCACATGTCGGCGCCATGGATGTCTGCGCGCGCGCGCTGAAGTCGGCAGCCGCGCTGTTGCAGGACGGTGCCCTCGAGCGTTCGCGATCCGAACGCTATGCCGGATGGGACCAGCCCGAGGCGCAACGCATGCTCAGATCAGGGACGCTTGAGTCGATCTCGGCGCGGGTTCTGGAATCCGGGCTCGATCCGAAGCCGCGATCCGGCCGGCAGGAACGGTTGGAGAATCTCTGGAACCGATTCGTTTAGACGGCGCTGCTTTTCGATTTCCGGCAGCCCAACACGATGGCCTCACCGGCAGCAGGCAGGAGGTCACTTGATTCGCGTGCCGTTTGCGAGGTGCTCCCAAGTTACTCGCCTTTAAGGTTAACCATTTGCCCAAGATTCGGCTGAATCCCGGCGCGAATCCGCCGGTATTCCCGGTTGTTCTCGCGATGGAAAAATTAGGCGTCGCAAATCCGTAACGTTTCCTTCCATACTGTCCGTGCATCGGACATCTGGGGGCGTCCGGACAACCTGCCTAGGAGACACTGGGATGGCTGCCCCCTTTTTCGAGTTCCGTGACCATGCATTTTCGCTGAGTCGGCCGCGCTACTATAATGTTCGCGGCAAGCGGCTCTTCGACCTCGCGGCAGTTCTCTTGATGATGCCGGTTGTCCTGCCCTTGATGATCCTAGTTGCGTGCGTCGCTGCAATGGGCGGAGGGCAGCCGTTCTATTCGCAGTTGCGGGTAGGGCGTGACGGAAGGACCTTTCGGTGCTGGAAGGTCCGAACCATGATTCGGGATGCCGACGCCGCCCTCGTCCGCATTCTTGCAGAGCACCCGGCGCTTGCCGCGGAATGGCAGCATCGTCAGAAACTGTCGCGCGATCCCCGGATCACCCGGTTCGGGGTCTTCTTGCGGAAAACGAGCCTCGATGAACTCCCGCAGTTGTGGAACGTCCTGAACGGGACAATGAGCCTTGTCGGCCCGCGGCCCTTCACGCCCGAACAGTGCGAGATGTATCCC
>NZ_JAYRTX010000086.1:0-14622 GCF_041919395.1 Albidovulum sp. | reverse complement strand
CGGCCGAGCCTGACGCCGGTCGCCTCGAGCCCGAGGCCCTCGGTATTCGGCACCCGCCCGGTGGCGTAGATGACCGCCTCGTGGACCGTCTCGTGCCCGTTGGTCGCGGTGACGCGGGTGCCGCCCGCCACCCGCTCCAACTCCATCACGTCGCAGCCGACATGCAGGTCGATGCCGGCCTCGCGCATGTGCTCGGCGATATGGCCCCGCGCCTCGCCGTCGAAGCCGCGCAGGATCTGCTCGCCCCGGTAGAACTGCGTGACCTTCACGCCCATCCCGTTGAGGATGCAGGCGAATTCACAAGCGATGAAGCCACCGCCGACGATCAGGGCGCTTTCCGGCAGCCTGTCGAGCTTGAAGATGTCGTTGGAGGTCAGCGCCCCCGCGGCCGCCGCGATGCCCGGCAGGAAAGGCCGCCCGCCAGTCGCGACGAGGATGTGCCGCGCCGTCACCCTCGCGCCGTCCGCCAGCCGCAGGGTGTGGGCGTCCTCCACCGTCGCGCGGGTATCGAAGACTGTCACGCCGGCCGTGTCGAGGCCCGCGCGATAGGCGCGCTCGAGCCGGTCGAGTTCCGCGTCGAGCCGGCCCCGGAACACCCGCCAGTCGAATTCGCCCGGGGTCACGTCCCAGCCATAGGCGCGCGCCTCGCCGAAGGTGTCGGCGAAGGACGATGCGAAGACCATCAGCTTCTTCGGTACGCAGCCGCGGATGACGCAGGTCCCGCCCATGCGGTCTTCCTCGGCCAGCGCGACTTTCGCGCCATGCTCGCCCGCCGCGATCCGCGCCGCGCGCACCCCGCCCGAGCCGCCGCCGATGACGAAGAGATCGTAGTCGAAGGCCATCCGTCCCCTCTCCTGCCCGTGCCGCTGCCGGCCCGGCCTTGCCGGCTCAGCGGCCGAGATCGGTGAAGACGTTTTCGGTTTCCGCAATCTCGATCCGCCCGCGTTCGACCGTGCCGGTCGTGATGTCCCTGATCTCGACCCGGCCGTCGCCATGGCCGATGATGACCCGGTCACAGATATCTACGAATAGCCCGTTTTCAACCACGCCCGGCACCTGGTTGAGCGCGAGCGCGAGTTGGCGCGCGTTGCCGATCCTGCCGAGGTGAAGGTCGAGGATGCGGTTGCCCTCGTCCGTCGTATAGGGCCGGTCGCCGTCCATGCGCAGCGTGATCTCGCGGCCGAGCACGTCGAGCGCGGCGAGCATCTCGCCGATCAGCGCCTTCGAGGTCTGCCAGCCGAAGCCGATGACCTCGACCGGCAGGGGAAACGCCCCGAGCCGGGCGACCTCCTTGCCGGTATCGGCAATGACGATCATCTGGTCCGAGGCGGTGGCGACGATCTTTTCCTGAAGGAGCGCCCCGCCGCCGCCCTTGATGAGGTTCAATTCGCCGTCGAACTCGTCGGTCCCGTCGATCGTCAGATCGAGCCAGCGCGCCTCGTCGAGCGTGACGACCTCGATTCCCTCGGCCCGCGCCAGCGCCGCGGTGCGGCTCGATGTCGGCACGCCGGATATCCTGAGGCCCTCCTGCCGCACACGCTCGCCCAGGAGCCGCACCATCCAGGCGGCCGTCGACCCGGTGCCGAGCCCGACGCGCATCCCGCTCTCGACGAAATCCACGGCCTTCTTCGCGGCGACGAACTTCGCCCGTTCGACGGGGGACAGGTCAGCGGCCATCACTCTCTCCGTTTCGGTCCTGGCCCGGTTATAAGGAACCCATGGCCCGGGCGCGAGCGGCAAATCGCACATCGCGGGAAGGGACCCGGCCCGGCCTCCCGCGCGCTTTTCTCCCCGGGAGGTCGTATTTCGCACGGCGCGCGGGCCGCGCCGGGCCGATAACGGCGCGGACAGGACCCGCGCGCATGTACATTCTCCACTACGCCCCCGACAACGCCTCGCTCATCGTGCGCCTCGCGCTCGAGGAGATCGGGCTTGCCTACGAGACACGGCTGGTCGACCGCCGCACCCGCGCCCAGGACACGCCCGCCTACCGCCGGCTAAATCCCGCCGGGCTGATCCCGGCGCTCGAGACGCCCGAGGGGACGCTCTTCGAGACCGGGGCGATCCTCCTCTGGCTTTCCGAATGCCACGGCGCGCTTGCCCCGGCCCCCGGCTCGAAGGGACGAGGCGACTTCCTGAAGTGGCTCTTCTTCACCTCGAACACGTTGCACGCCGACATGCGGACGCTCTTCTACGCCGACCGCTACGCCGGATCGGAGGCGGCGCTCCCCGCCTTCTCCGCCGCCACCCGCGTGCGTATCGCCGGCCACCTCGCGCTCGTCGACGCGATGGCCGCCGGCCGCCCCGCCTGGTGCCGCCCCGACGCGCCCTCGGTCCTCACCTGCTACCTCGCGCCGCTGATGCGCTGGCTCGCGCTTTATCCCGAGGACGGCGCGGGCTGGTTCGACCTCGCCGCCTTCCCCGCCCTTCACAGCCTCGCCGCGGCGATGGAAGCGCGACGCTCCGCGCTGGCCGCGGCCCTTGCGGAAGGGCTCGGGCCCACCATCTTCACGAGACCCTCCTACGCGACCCCTCCCGAGGGCAGCGCCACCTGAAAGGACCAACGATGTTCCTCTCCGTCTTCGACATGTTCAAGGTGGGCGTGGGCCCGTCCTCCTCGCACACGATGGGGCCGATGGTGGCGGGCGCGCGCTTCCTCGAGACCTTGCGCGCCTCGCCCTTCCACCCCGCGGGCCTGCGCGCCTCGCTGCACGGCTCGCTCGCCTTCACCGGCAAGGGCCATGCCACCGACCGCGCGACGATCCTCGGGCTCGCCGGCTTTCTGCCCGACAGCTACGATCACGAGAAGGCCGAGGCGGCGATGGCGGCCATCGCGGAGTCCGGCACCGTTACCCCCCCGGGCCTGCCCACGCTGGCCTTCCGGCCCGACACCGACCTCGTCTTCGACTACCGCGAGCGGCTGCCCGGCCATTCCAACGGCATGATCCTGATGGCGACCGACGCCGAGGGCGACGTGATCCTGCAGGAGACCTACTACTCCATCGGCGGCGGCTTCGTGGTGACCGCGGCCGAGCTTGCGGCGGCGGACAAGACGGCCGCGGCCCCCTCCGGCGTCCCCTATCCGTTCGAGACCGCGGCCGAGATGCTCTCGATGGCCGCGGCCTCGGGCAAGTCCATCGCCGAGATGAAGCGCGCCAACGAACGCCATTTCCGCAGCGTGGGCGAGATCGACGCCGGGATTGCCCGGCTCTGGCAGGTGATGGACGGCTGCATCGAGCGCGGCCTGAAGGGCGAGGGCATCCTTCCCGGCGGGCTGAAGGTGCGCCGCCGCGCCAAGGCGATCCACGAGGCGCTGCTGGCCGAACGCGGTCTGAACCTCGTGCCGCCGCACACGATCAACGACTGGATCAGCCTCTACGCGCTTGCCGTGAACGAGGAGAACGCGGTGGGCGGCCAGGTCGTCACCGCGCCGACGAACGGGGCGGCGGGCGTTCTGCCGGCGGTGCTGCGCTACTGGCTCGACCATGTTCCCGGCGCCTCGCCCACGCGGATCGGGGAATTCCTGCTCACCGCCTCGGCCATCGGCGGGCTGTGCAAGCACAACGCCTCGATCTCGGGCGCCGAGGGCGGGTGCCAGGCCGAGATGGGCAGCGCCGCCGCGATGGCCGCGGCCGGGCTCTGCGCCGTCCTTGGCGGCACGCCCGAGCAGGTGGAGAACGCCGCCGAGATCGCGCTGGAACATCACCTCGGCATGACCTGCGACCCGGTGAAGGGCCTCGTCCAGGTGCCCTGCATCGAAAGGAACGCGCTCGGCGCGATCAAGGCCGTCTCGGCCGCCTCGCTCGCGCTCAGGGGTGACGGCCAGCACTTCGTGCCGCTCGATGCCGCGATCGAGACGATGCGCCAGACCGGGCACGACATGCACGAGAAGTACAAGGAAACCTCGCTTGGCGGGCTCGCGGTGAACGTCCCGAACTGCTGATCCGGGGGTCCGAGATCACGCGGAAAATCTCGGCACCGGAGCCGCACCGCCGCCGGAAAACCGGCACCCACGGGCGCACGGGGTCGCTTTCGGAATGGACGCGGCACAGCCCTCCCTGTAGCCGGGGGTCATGACCCGGACCGACCGCATTCTGCCCGGCGTGGCGCTGATGATCGCCTTCTGCATCGTCGCGCCCCTGATCGACGTGGCCTCCAAGCTCGCCGGCGCGGGCGTGCCCGTGGGCGTCATCGTGTTCGGCCGCGGCGTCGTGCAGGCGGCACTGATGGCGCCCGTGGTCCTGCTCATGGGCCTGTCTTTCGGCCTCGGCCGGCGCGCCTTCCGCCTTCTCGCCCTGCGCGCCTTCTTCCTCGTCGCCTCGACCTACTGCTTCGTGGCGGCCCTCCGCGTCATGCCCATCGCCGACGCGCTCGCCATCGTCTTCGTGGAGCCCTTCGTGATCCTCCTCATCGGTCGCTTCGCGCTTGGCGAGGAGGTCGGCCCCCGACGGCTCGCCGCCTCCGTGGTGGGCTTCGTGGGCTCGCTTCTGGTCATCCAGCCGTCCTTCGCGGCCTTCGGCGCGGTGGCGCTCCTGCCCCTCGGCACTGCCGTCAGCTTCGCCTTCTACATGCTCGTCACCCGCACGCTTTCGGCCAGCGTCCATCCGGTGCCGATGCAGTTCCATACCGCACTTCTCGCCGCGCTGATCTGCGTGCCGCTCCTCGCGCTCGGCACCGCGGTCGGCGAACCCTCGACCACCTTCGCGCTGCCGCAGGGCATCTTCTGGCTCTGGGTTTTCTGTGTCGGCCTCGCCTCGGCGGTCAGCCACATGGCGATCACCTATGCCCTCGCCTTCGCCCCTTCCTCGACGCTCGCCCCGCTCCATTACCTCGAGATCGTGACGGCGGTGGTCCTCGGCTATCTCGTCTTCGGCGACCTGCCGAACGCGCTGACGGTCGCCGGCATCGCCATAATCGTCGCTTCCGGGCTCTACATCATCCACCGCGAAAGGGTGACGGCCCGCACCCGCGGGCTCACCACGGAACTGCCTGCCTGAGCCCTTCGATCGCCGCCAGAAGGGCGGCGCGGGGCAGGATCACCAGCATCCCCGGCCTGGCAAAGGCCATATCGACGGGTCCCTCGGCCTGGTTCGAGGTGCCGATCCGGCCGTCCGGGCGGAAGTCGAGCCCCTCGATCGGCCACCTCAGTCCCGTCGCGCGCCCCGCGACCGCCGCCATCGGGAAGAGCGAGACACGCGTGCCGGCCGTGAGGTCGAGCGCGATCCGGCGCGGCGCGGCGAAGGCCGCGTCGCGCGCCGTCAGGATCAGGCAGCGCCGCCCGGGGTGGCGCACGAGCGCATTCCACGCGGCAAGCGTGTGATCGGCGCGGGGCCCCGCGAAGCCCAGCCCCAGGATATAGGGCGCCTCGATCCGCATCAGGCATTTCTCGAAGTCGGTCGTTTCCTGCTCGGCCACATGGAGGAACCGTGCAGCGGGCACCGCGGCGCGGGTCCGCGCGCTCACCGAATCGAGATCGCCGATCACGCGATGGGGAACATGCCCCGCACTGACCGCCACATTGGCGCCACCATCAGCCGCTACAAGGCAGGGCGCGAGTTGCAGCGCCGCGGCCAGCGCGCCCCGGGCGAGGCTCCCCGCGCCCACCAGTGTCACTGGCGACGAGGATTGGACAATATCGGTTATCATGGCAGGATTGATGGCGATTAAGGCGCAATAACACAATGTCGGCCAGAAAAAATCCTTCAATTCACCCGGTTTTGTCCACGCTGACGCGCTAGTTCGGAGCCAGCCTCATCGGGCAGGCAATAGAAAGAAGGCGAGCATCCCATGGTCGGTGCAAGCAAGATCCTGACGGTTTCCTACGGCACGTTCTCGTGCACGCTGGAAGGTTTCGACGATCCCTTCAACACGATGCGGGCGATCGCGGAATACTTCCGGGATCTCGCCGCCGAGGACCGCTTCTTTGGCGCGACGCCTCCCACACCCGACGCCGACATGCTCCACCGCATCGCCGAGCGCGAGAACCAGCGCCGTGTCGAGGCCCGCGTGAGCGATCATGGCATTGTCCTGCGCGCCAGGGATGAGGCCGTCGCCGCGCCCGCCGCTCCGCTGGCCGAAGTGGCCCGCGCCCCGGTGGCGGAACCTGCGCCCGTTGCCCCGTCGGTCTCGACCTCCGCCGCGGCCCTCGCCACGGCGGCCGCCGAGCCCGCCGCTGCCCCCGAATCCGACTACGACGACCTCACCGAGGAGACCATGGACGCCGCGGAGGCCGAGGTCTTCGCCCGCGTCACCGCGCCTGCCGCCGAGGCAGCCGCCCCCCTGACCGTCGAACCGGCGGCCGAAGCCGCGATCGACGACATGGGCGATGTCGCCGCAAAACTCTCGCGCATCCGGGCGGTGATCGCCGCGGCCCAGGCCGCGAAGGCCGCCCCCGTCCCGGCCGCCGACGAAACCGTCTTCGAGGACGCGCAGGACATGGCGCCGACTGCCTTCGAGGAGGAGGCCGTTGCCGAGGCAGAGTTCGACTCCGCCGCGACGGTGGACGACGATTTCGGCTTCGAACTGGAACTCGACGATTTCCCGGTCTCGCGTCCGGCCGCGCCGGTGGTGCCCGAGGCCGCCGCCGAACCCGAGTTCGACGCGGATACGGCCGACGAGGCGGTCGCGGAAACCGAAGCAGAAGACGAAGAAGAACCCGTGACCGGGGCGTCCGAGCCTGGCGAGCCCGCCGAATGGGAGGTCGAGCCGGAGGTTGCCGAACGCGCCGCCGAGGTCGAAGCGGCCGCCGTGCCGGAAGAGATCGAGGACCTGACCGGCGAGGAGACGGCGGCCGAGGCCGAGCCCGCCGAAGCGCTGCTCTCCGATGAGGACTTCGACGACGACGACTACGCCGCGCTTGCCGTCGCGACGCTGATGGGTGCCGATGGCGGGATCGCGGCCGATGCCGCGACGGCGCCGGAAGCGGCAGGCGATGTCGTCGCCGAGGACGACGCCCGGCTCGACGCGCTCGACCTCGCCGGCTGGCGCGTGGAGGCGGACGAGGAAGACGAGAGCGCCGAGGACGAGGCCGAAGCGGAGTTTGAGGGCGACGAGGACGACGAGGACTTCGTCGCGGACGCTGCGGAAGAACCCGCCGCCCGCCCGCAGGCGGCCGGACCCGCCGAACGCCGGCCCGGCTTCTTCGAGCGCGCCCGCGCCCGCGTCATCAACATCCGCCGTGGCGCCGAGCCGGAGGCAGCGACCGTCGAGGCGGTCGATGACCCGGCGGCCGAGGCAAGTGCTCCTGTCACCGCCGGAACGGAGGCCCATGCCGCAGCGGAAGTCGCGGCTGACGAGGATCCTCTCATCCTCGCCACCCCCGAGGCACCAGCCGAAGACACCGACGCCGCGGAGGAGGTCGAGCACGCCGCGATCTTCGCCGCGCTGACCGAAGACGAGGATGGCGAGGAGCGCTTCGAGGAAGACCTCGCGGAGGCGCCGGAGGAAGCCGCGGCGGTCGAGACCGACGATGCCGCAGACGCGGAGCCGGAAGAGGACCACGCGGCGATCCTCGCAGAGATCGGCGCTGCCATCGCCGCCTCGCACGACGAGACGGAGGACGACGAGGCCCTGTCGCGCGATCTCGCGGCGATGGCTCGCGACGCCCGCCGCGACTCTCACGAGGGCCGCACGATCCTCGAGGACCACGCCGGCGATGGCGACGCCTCGGTCGAACGGCTCATGGAAGAGGCGAAGTCGAAACTCGAAGGCGACGAAAGCCGCCGCCGCTTCTCGGCCATCGCGCATCTGAAGGCAGCGGTCGCCGCGACCGTGGCCGACCGCAAGCTGAAGCCGCAGGCGATGCCGACCGATCAGGCCGCCCCGGAGGAGGACATCGACCGCTACCGCGACGATCTGTCGAAGGCGGTCCGTCCGCGCCGCCCGGTGGCCGAAGGCACGCCGGCAACGCGCCGTCCCGCACTCAGCGACCGGCCCGCGCCGCTGGTGCTCGTCTCCGAGCAGCGCGTGGACGTTCCGGCCGACGAGGTCCGGCACGCCGCCGCCGTCCGCCCGCGCCGGATCGGCGCCGCGGCCCTGTCGATTTCCGAGGTCGAGGAGGATTTCGACGACGAGTCGCCGCTCTCGCCCGAAGAGGCCAGGAGCTTCGCCGAGTTCGCCGACCGCCTCGGCGCGACGGACCTTGCCGAGCTTCTCGAAGCCGCGGCCGCCTATACCGCAACGGTCGAGGGCCTGCCGCATTTCTCGCGCCCGCATCTCCTGAAGAAGATCGCCAACTTCGCCGAGGAGGAGGAATTCAGCCGCGAGGATGGCCTGCGCTCCTTCGGGATGCTGCTCCGCCAGGGCAAGATCCAGAAGATCAGCCGCGGCCAGTTCACCATCACCGAGTCGTCGCGCTTCATGGAACAGGCGCGCCGGGTGGCGCACTGAACCGGCACCCTCGGGAACCCGCGTGTCAGGCGGAGCGGTCCCCGGACCGCTCCATTTCCGTTTCCGGATCGGGCTTGCCGATGCCTCGGAAGACGAAGCGGAAGGGCAGCGCCCAGAGGAAGCCGAGGATCACATAGACGGCAAGCTCGGCCAAGACTGGCAGCCGCCCGAAGCGGTCGTTGATCAAGCCCGTCAGCGTCACCGCCGCAACGATATAGGCGGGCAGCCCAACCACAAGGATCAGGGCCGACAGGCGGCGGCGGGTGCGGTAGGACAGAGCCATTGGCCCGCGCTCAGTCGGCGAAGGGATCGGTGACGAGGATCGTGTCGTCGCGCTCGGGGCTTGTCGAGAGCATTGCCACCGGGCACTGGATCAGTTCCTCGATCCGGCGGACATACTTCACCGCCGCGCCGGGAAGGTCGGCCCAGCTCCGCGCGCCCTCGGTCGACTGGCTCCAGCCCTCCACCTCCTCGTAGACAGGCGTGCAGCGCGCCTGTGCATCGGCGGCGGTCGGCAGGTAGTCGAGCGTCCGCCCGTCAAGCTTGTAGCCGGTGCAGATCCGGATCGTCTCGAACCCGTCGAGCACGTCGAGCTTCGTGAGCGCGATGCCGTTGATGCCGGAAATGGCGCAGGTCTGGCGCACGAGGACCGCGTCGAACCAGCCGCAGCGGCGCTTGCGCCCGGTAACGGTACCGAACTCGCGGCCACGCTCGCCAAGCCTTTCGCCGTCCGCATCCTTCAGTTCGGTCGGGAAAGGCCCCTCGCCGACACGGGTCGTGTAAGCCTTGACGATGCCGAGGACAAAGCCGATGGCGCCCGGCCCGAGGCCGACGCCGGTCGCCGCCTGCCCGGCGATGACGTTCGAGGAGGTGACATAGGGATAGGTGCCGAAATCGATGTCGAGAAGCGAGCCCTGGGCGCCCTCGAAGAGGATGCGCTTGCCGGCACGGCGCGCCTCGTTCATCACCTTCCAGACCGGGGCGGCGTATTTCAGGATTTCGGGCGCGATCGCGTTCAGCTTCGCCAGAAGCGCCGCCCGGTCGATCGGGGCAAGCCCGAGGCCCGAACGCAGGGCGTTGTGGTGGACGAGCGCGCGGTCGACGCGCAGTTCCAGCGTCGCGGGATCGGCAAGGTCGGCCACGCGGATCACCCGGCGCCCCACCTTGTCCTCGTAGGCCGGGCCGATGCCGCGCCCGGTGGTGCCGATCTTGGCCACGCTCGCCTGCGCCTCCCGCGCGCGGTCGAGCTCGCCGTGATAGGGCAGGATCAGGGGCGTGTTCTCGGCGATCATCAGTGTCTCGGGGCTGATCTTAACCCCCTTCTCGCGGATCGCCGCGATTTCCGAGACCAGATGCCAAGGGTCGAGCACCACGCCGTTGCCTATGACGCTGAGCTTTCCGCCACGCACCACGCCCGAGGGCAGTGCGTTGAGCTTGTAGACCTCGCCGCCCACGACGAGCGTATGGCCCGCGTTGTGGCCACCCTGAAAGCGCGCGATCACGTCGGCGCGTTCCGAAAGCCAGTCGACGATCTTGCCCTTGCCCTCGTCGCCCCACTGGGCGCCCACCACAACGACATTGGCCATCGCTCACTCTCCTGATCCGGCAAACGGGCAGACGTATAGCGATGCCGGCGAGCCGACGGAACCCCAATCTTGGCGCCCCGGCCCCCGGCCCCCGGCCCGGCCCCCGGCCCCGGCCCCCGGCCCCGGCGCCGGGCTGCGTCGACCATTGACGCAGGTCAACGCCACGCGGCGGAAGCGGGCGCATGATATATCATGATGGGTTCGTGCCGCCGGACACCGTCCGGCGCTCGGGGGCCGCGGGCAGTCTCAGTCGGAGGTCTCAGCATGGCATTTGTTCGCGACATTCTCGACGCCAAGGGCCGCGACATCCACCGCGTCGGGCCCGAAGACATGGTGCTCGCCGCACTCCGGCTCATGGCGGAGCGCGACATCGGCGCGGTTCTGGTGACGGAGGGGGACCGGCTCGTCGGCATCTTCACCGAGCGGCTCTACGCCCGCGAGGTCTTCCTGAAGGGCCGCGCCTCGCCCGGCACGCGGGTCAGCGAGGTGATGGAGCGCGACGTGATCACGGTCTCGCCCGACGAGACGGTGGACCTTTGCATGGCGCTGATGACCGAGCACCGCATCCGGCACCTTCCGGTCATGGCCGGAGGGCGCCTTGTCGGCATGATCTCCATCGGCGACCTGATGAAGCGCATCATCGAGGACCGGGAATTCGACATCGGCCAACTCGTCGACTACGTCGCCCGGTAGCGGTCCGCGGCGGAGCGGAGCCGGGTCCGGAGCCGCCATGACTGAGGGGGTTGCGGCGCGGGGCGCATCGCCCTAGATAGGCGCGTCGGCACGTGACAAAGGCCCCGTTCATGGAAAACGTCCTCCTCACCGTCCATCTGATCATCGCCCTGATGATGATCGGCGTGGTGCTCCTGCAGCGTTCGGAAGGCGGCGGGCTTCTCTCCGGCGGGGGCGCCTTCTCGGCGCGGGGCGCGGCGAACGCCCTGACCAGGCTCACCTGGATTCTCGCGGCCGCCTTCATCGCCACATCGATCACGCTGACGATCCTCGCCGCCGAGAAGTCGAAGGGCGGTTCGGTCCTCGACACCGCGGGCGAGGCACCCGCCGATGCGCCGGCCGCGCCGTCGACCCCGGCGCTGCCCGTGGGCGATCTCCTGCCGCCGCCGTCCGCGGATGCACCGGTCACGCCGCCTTCCGCCGACGCCCCGGCCGCACCGCCGCCAGCCAACTGAGCCACCACAACGCTTTGCCCGCTCGGCTTCGCCGGGCACAACCCTTTGCGGTCCGGTTGCGGGGGGATCGCGAATCTGTTACTGCTTGACTCCCGTGATGCCGTGTCCTTGCGCGATGCGGCCAACCCAGAAACCTGAGGCACTCACGGGGAGTTCACCGCATGGCGCGCTACGTTTTCATCACCGGCGGGGTGGTCTCTTCGCTTGGCAAGGGCCTCGCCTCGGCGGCCCTCGGCGCGCTTCTCCAGGCACGCGGGTTTTCCGTCCGGCTGCGCAAGCTCGATCCCTACCTCAATGTCGATCCCGGCACCATGTCGCCCTTCGAGCATGGCGAGGTCTTCGTGACCGATGATGGGGCGGAAACCGACCTCGACCTCGGCCACTACGAGCGCTTCACCGGGGTCCATGCCCGCAAGACCGACAGCATCTCCTCGGGCCGCATCTATTCCAACGTGCTGGAGAAGGAGCGCCGCGGCGACTACCTCGGCAAGACGATCCAGGTCATTCCCCACGTCACCAACGAGATCAAGGACTTCATCGCCATCGGCGACGACGAGGTCGATTTCATGCTCTGCGAGATCGGCGGCACCGTGGGCGACATCGAGGGCCTTCCCTTCTTCGAGGCGATCCGGCAGTTCAGCCAGGACCGGCCGCGCGGCCAGTGCATCTTCATGCACCTGACGCTCCTGCCCTACCTCGCGGCGAGCGGAGAGCTGAAGACCAAGCCGACGCAGCACTCGGTCAAGGAGCTTCGCTCCATCGGCCTGCAGCCCGACGTGCTCGTCTGTCGCTCCGAACACCCGATCCCGGAGAAGGAGCGGGCGAAGATCGCACTTTTCTGCAACGTCCGCCCCGACAGCGTGATCCCGGCCTACGACCTCAATTCGATCTACGAGGCCCCCCTCGCCTACCACCGCGCCGGGCTCGACCAGGCGGTGCTCGACGCCTTCGGGATCAGCCCCGCGCCGAAGCCGAACCTCGACCGCTGGGAGGACGTGATGGACCGCCTCACCCATGCCGAGGGCGAGGTGCGGGTGGCCATCGTCGGCAAGTACACCCAGCTCGAGGACGCCTACAAGTCGATCGCCGAGGCGCTGACCCACGGCGGCATGGCGAACCGGACGCGGGTCAAGGCGGAGTGGATCGACGCCGAGATCTTCGAGCGCGAGGACCCCGCGCCCTGGCTGGAGAATTTCCACGCAATCCTCGTCCCCGGCGGCTTCGGCGAGCGCGGGACCGAGGGCAAGATCAAGGCCGCCCAGTTCGCCCGCGAAAAGCAGATCCCCTATCTCGGCATCTGCCTCGGGATGCAGATGGCGGTGATCGAGGCGGCGCGGAACCTCGCCGGCCTGACCCGCGCGGGATCGGAGGAATTCGACCACGAGAAGGGCGAGAAGCGGTTCGAGCCCGTCGTCTATCACCTGAAGGAATGGGTGCAGGGCAACCACATGGTCAGCCGCAAGGCCAGCGACGACAAGGGCGGCACAATGCGGCTCGGCGCCTATACCGCGCATCTGAAGGCCGGCTCGAAGGTCGCCGGGGTCTATGGCGCAACCGAGATCGAGGAACGCCACCGCCACCGCTACGAGGTGGACATCAAGTACCGCGAGAAACTCGAGGCCTGCGGCCTGATCTTCTCCGGCATGTCGCCCGACGGGCGACTGCCGGAGATCGTCGAGTGGCAGGACCACCCCTGGTTCATCGGCGTGCAGTTCCACCCCGAGCTGAAATCCAAACCCTTCGCGCCCCATCCCTTGTTTGCGGATTTCGTGCGGGCGGCGAAGGAGGTGGAAAGGCTGGTGTAGATGGAGCTATGCCAGTTTCTTGATTGCATTTTGCAGCGCATCAAGTGCGAGCTCAGACTCTCCAGAAACATCACCAGCACCGGCAATCAGTTCCACCGCTTCTTTCAATATCTCGCGCACCTCGAATACCGTTCGCAGCGAAACGTATGGGCCGGGAGGTGGCAGCTTGCTTTCCTCCGCCGCAGGTGCGGTCGGATAATCGCATGAGCCATTGGCAACTTCCGCGACCCGGCCACCGTTAACTCCGAAGAACGCTGCAATATCGTGCTGCTTGTCGCCTCGTGCGAGCATGCCTTTGACAATTTGAGTTTCGCGGTAAGTAAACGACAATCTGCACCTATGGAGTGAGAACTGATTGGAGAAGCTATCTTTTTGGGGCCGGATTTTTCAAGTGTTCGCAGAAAGATTCGGTTATCCTACCCGCCCGATTTGTCCCGCGACAAGTCGAGGCATTGCCTCGACGGCCGCGCCTGCCACCCGGCCCGCCCACGGGGCGGGCGTTCTTCGGGGCAAAGGTCCACAGGACCTTTGCTGATCCCGCATCACCCCCCGGCAGGCGCGTTACCGCGCGCTCCCGGGCCGCCCGACACGGTCGGGCGTTCGACCGGGAAACGGTCCACTGGACCGTTTCTGATCCGGTCTCACCCCAGGCAGACGCGCCCCGATTTTCAACCGACAGCGCCAGCGGAGAGCCCCTTGCCCTCCGGCTTGCACCTCCGGGCAATCGGACCGGGTGACGTGCCACTGGCACGTCCCTTTCCGGTCCTCTGACCGCAGCGAAACCCCACCCGAAGCAGCCGCCTCCACTTTATGCGCCAGTCCTGCGCCCGCCTCCGGACCTCGCCGACCAAGCGCTTCCCTCCCCCCTCGTGGGGGAGGGAGAGGGAGGGGGCCGCGCGGCCACTCCACACCCACCTCACCCCCTTGTCACCCAAACGTCACGGACCCATGCTCCAACCGGCCAACCCACGCCACGGAGCACCCGATGACCGCCCCCGACGACACCCACCCCTCGCAGGACTGGCTCGAGGCGGAACTCGCCGACACGCTCGACGAGGATTTCGAGCTGGAACTGGAGGACGCGGTCCTCTCGCTCGAGATCAAGCGCATCTACAAGACCCGCCACCCCGACACGATCGACCGCCACACCTATTTCCAAAGCCTGATCCGGCTGCAATCGGAACTCATCAAGCTTCAGGACTGGGTCCAGCACACCCGGCAAAAGGTCGTGGTGATCTTCGAGGGGCGCGACTCGGCGGGCAAGGGCGGCGTCATCAAGCGGATCAGCCAGAGGCTCAACCCCCGCGTCGTGCGGGTGGTGGCGCTGCCCGCGCCCTCGGACCGCGAGAAGACGCAGTGGTACTTCCAGCGCTACGTCCCCCACCTGCCGGCGGGGGGCGAGATCGTGCTCTTCGACCGGTCCTGGTACAACCGGGCCGGGGTGGAGCGGGTAATGGGCTTCGCCTCGGAGACGCAGGTGGAGGAGTTCTTCCACGACGTGCCGGAGTTCGAGCGGATGCTGGTGCGGTGTAAGCGGCGGCTCCAACCCATTGAATTGATGTATTCCTGACGCGTGACGGGCCTGCGAGAAGGTCTGCGTGAGCAGATGGAGATTTGTCATGGCGGATGGTGGTGACGGGTTTATTGGGCGTTGCG